>JAENXM010000038.1 GCA_016649525.1 Actinomycetota bacterium | reverse complement strand
GCTTGCCCGAAGTCCGGTGGCGACACTCTATTACCGTCCGAACACCGACGCGGACACGGCGGTTTCTCTCGCCAGATGGGCGGGCGATGATGTATCCGGCCGCATGTCCGTCCAGCTCTCGTACAGTTACCTGAAGAATGACTTCTTTCAGTACTTCCCGCTGCGCTTCTCCGAAAGGCCATACGACTATACGGATAATATGGACATGATCTCCCTTCCCATGCTGTTCATCGCGGGCGGAAAGGACTCCATGTACTCGCACGGGATAAAGCGATACGGTTTTGACTGTGTCGCGAGCGGGCAGAAGGAATACGTCGAGCTGCCCGGTTATGGCCATACCGACCTCGTGATGGGGCGCAACGTGGCGCAGGACGTCTACCAGCTCATACTGGAGTGGATGCGGGAGATAGAGGTTGGATAAGTGACTGAGATCAAAGACGTCATCTTGATAGAGCCGAGGTCGCCCGGACTCCACGTATTTTCCAGGTACAAGCTGCCGCGGCTGGGCCTCCCGCTCATCGGGGCGCTGCTCGAGAGGGAACTGGGAATAAGGGTGAAGATATTCTTCCAGGAGACGACGAGGGTGAACTGGAGTGAGATCGCCGGAGCGGACCTCGTCGGGATCTCCACCATCACTTCGACCGCCCCCGAGGCTTACAGCCTTCTTGGCAGGGTCAAGAGTACAGGTGATATCCCGGTGGTGATGGGAGGACCCCATGTCTCGTTCCTCCCCGAGGAAGCACTCGAGAGGGGCGCCGATTTCGTCGTGCGCGGCGAGGGGGAGGAGACAATCCTCGAGCTGGTCAAGTACCTGTCCTCGGGGGAAGGGGATATTTCCAGCATTCCGGGTCTTTCCTATACCGAGGCGGGTGCTTTCCACCATAACGATGACCGCCCCCACATAACGGACCTGTCGTCGCTGCCCTGGCCCGATCTATCCTTGATAGAAGGCCGCGAGAAGTCAAAGATCGTCCCTGTCATAACGTCGCGGGGCTGCCCTTTCGACTGCACCTTCTGTGCCGTCACGAGCATGTTCGGCCGGAGGTACAGGTTCCGCGATACCGATGACATAATCGCCGAGCTCGAGCATCTTTACTCGCGCAACCCCCAAGGCATCTTCTTTTTTTACGATGACAACTTCACCGCTTCTCCTTCACACACCAAGGAACTGCTCACGAAGATGAAGGAGAAGGGGATAACGCCGCGGTGGACGGCCCAGGCCAGAGTGGACGTCGTGAAGGACGAGGAGCTGATGCGGCTGATGCGCGAGACAAACTGTCTTTTCCTCTACCTCGGCCTGGAGTCGATAAACCCGGCTACCCTGGAGGCTTACCGTAAATCCCAGACGGTCGAGGACATCATAGAGGCGGTGAAGGTGATCCACGAGCACAGGATAAAAGTCCACGGCATGTTCGTCTTGGGCTCGGACGAGGATGACCGCGCCACCATCAGGGAGACGGTGCGTTTTGCGAAGAAGACCGGCATCGACACGGTCCAGTTCCTCGTCCTGACGCCGCTTCCCGGTACCGAGTTCTACAGGGAGATGTGCAGACAGGACCGTATATTCATCACGGATTGGAGCAAGTTCAGCGGACATCATGTCGTCTTCTACCCGAAGAAGATGAGCGCATTCCAACTCCAGAAGGAAGCATCCCTGCGGGCGATGAGAAAGTTCTACTCCCTTGGGCAGGCCTGGAAGCTGGGAATGCTGTTCCGCTGGAAGGACATGGCTGTTCGCGTATACGCACACCACGTTGTCGTCAGGTGGAAATCAATGAACCGCGACTTTCTCGCCGAGCTGAAAAAGCGATACAAAGCAGAGAAAGCCAGGGACAAAGATATGAACGGCGGGGATTTGAGCGGCCGTCCGTGAACCGGCGCCTCTACGATTCGGTGTGTTCCAGGAATCCGCGGGCCCTGCTGGCTGCTCCCTCTTTATCCTCCGGGTCGAGCTCACCCGCAACTACGAGTTCGGTCAGGTGGGATTTGACCTCTTTGAGCCAAGGGCCCGGCCCGCGGTCAAAGAGGTCCATCAGCTCGCGCCCGTCGAGGGGCGAGGTTATATTCTCGATCGCCTGCTCATGTTGGACGGCCCTTACCTTTTCGGAAAGCTCGGATAGAAGGGCGAGGTTCCGGTCCACGGTGTCGAGGCTTCCCGCCAGGATGTCTGCCCGCGCCAGTTCGAAGACCGCCTCGAGAGGTACCACGACATCGCCATCCCTGATGAGCGTGCAGTCCCTTATCATGCGCCTTACCGCGGCGTCACTCCAGTTGCCGCGGTAATGGATAGGCCTCATATGCCTGCGGACCAGGAAGGCCGTCTTCTGTATCCCGTCATTGCTGTAGCGGAGCCTCCGCATCGCCTCGCGCGTGAGCCTCTCGCCGATCTTCTCATGCTCCGGGAACATGGTCTTGGGTTCGGTCACCTTCGCGTCCGGTTTCCCGAGGTCGTGGAAGAGCGCCGCCCTTCGAAGGAGCGGGTCAGGCCCGAGATAGGACAGGGTCAGGAGCGTGTGCTCCAGGACGTCGGCTCGGTGGTACGCACGCGGCTGCTTTACGCCTTTGAGTGCCGCGACTTCGGGGGATACGAAGTCCATGAGGCCGGTGTCGACAAGGGTCCTCACCCCGCCGTCGGGGTTCGGCGATACGAGGATCCTCTCGAGCTCCTCCCTCCGCCTCTCCCAGGAGATCGTTTCAAGTAGAGCGGCTTTCTTCCCGAGGACAGCCAGGAGTTCGGGGTCGATATCGTATCCGAGCTGCGCGGCGAAGCGGACAGCCCTCATCATCCTGAGTGGGTCCTCGGCCATGGCCCCCGCAGGAGCAAGCGGCGTCCGGATAACCCCTCGCCTTAAGTCTTCCACTCCTTCGAACATGTCGATGAGCCGGCCGGGGTCGGGTACGACGGAAAAAGCGAGCGTGTTGATCGTGAAGTCGCGGCGCGACAGGTCCTCCGCAATCCCCTCGACCGGGGTCACCTTCGGGTGCCGGGAGCCGGGCGTGTATTCCTCCCGCCTGTAGGTCGTTATCTCAAGGCTGTACTCTCCTACCCTTGTCCCGATGGTTCCGAACCGCTCACCCAGGTCGTATATGGAGCCGAGGCCGGAGGCGGCCGCCTTCACTTCATCCGCGGCCAGGTTCGTGGCGAGGTCGATGTCAGGGGTGTCTTTGGCCAGCAGGCGGTCGCGGACCCACCCGCCGACAATGAAGAGCTCCCCGCCCGCCGACGCTATTCTTTCACCGAGCGCGAGGACCGGACCCGGTATCTCGATATCCAGATCAATTTCGCCTGCCATGTGTTTATGATAGCAGGAGGGTCCGGAACGGTGGGTTTTCAAGGGGTTCGGAACTCGTAGCGGTCTATGATGTCTTCCTGGATCGAACGGCCGAGGTCGGTGAAGTAGGCGCTGTACCCGGCCACCTTGACGACCAGGCCCCGGTAGGTGTCCGGGTCCTTCTGGGCGGCCCTGAGCGTCTCGTTGGAAACGACGTTCGGCTGGACGTGCATGCCGCCGAGGTCGAAGTAGGTTTTGAGTACAGATGCGGTCTTTTCAAGCCCCTCGTCGCTGGCTATGTAAGCGGGGTGCAACCTTATGTTGAGCGCCACGCCGCCGGAGAGCCTGCGCTGGCCGATGCAGGCGGCCGATTTCATGAGGGCGGTGAGGCCTTTTCCCTCGCCCACGCGGTTCACCGGTGAGATGCCGTTCGATATCGGCTCGCCCCTTCTGCGGCCGTCCGGGGTCGCGCCGATGTAGAAGCCGTCGAGCACGTGGTTTCCGTAGGAGTACATGCCCGCTCGGTACCGCCCGCCCCTCGCGTTCTTGTGTCTTTCCGCCTCCTCTGTGAAGGTCGCCACGAGCCGTTCCGCCAGGCTGTCCGCCCTTTCGTCATCCAGCCCGTACCTGGGCGCAGCATTGGCAAGTCGCTGCCTCAGGTCCTCCCGGTCCTCGAAGTCGGAGAGGCAGGCGTCGACCAGCTCAGAGAGGGAGAACTCCCGACGCTCGTACACGAACTCCTTCAGGGTGAGGAGCGAGTCGACGGTCGTCCCGAGCCCCCGACCTATGACAGAGGTAAAGTCGTATTCAGCTCCTCCCCGGGTCATGTCGGTAGCGCTCTTGATGCAGCCGTCCATGAGCGCCGATACATAGGGGGAGGGGAGGAAATCCATGTAAGCTTTGTCTTTTCCCTCCACAGCCGTGACCAGGACATCGATGTTGTGGGAAAGCTGCAGCCTGAAAGCCTCCAGGAAGTCGTTGAAGGTCTCGAAGGAGTCGGGCTCGCCGGTTTTTATACTGCGCTTCTGGCCGAAGACGGGAGCCGGGAGCCTTCCGTTCGTCATGGTCATATAGAGAACGAAGGGAAGGACTATCTCCTGTCCGCCGGGGCAGGGAAAGCAGTTGCACCCGCCGCTCGTCTCTATGCATCCGACGATGTTGTAATCGCGCGCGTCCTCGAGTGTGAGTCCGTTCCGGACAAGGGCCGGGATTATCACCTCGTCGTTGAAGAAAGCATGCCCCCCGGTCCTGCGGAAGACCTTGAGGGCCCGCTCGAGGAAATCGGGCGGCGAGCCCGCGTGAACCCTGATGGAGAGCTGGTTGATGGCTCCGTTCATACGCTCGTATGCGTCGATGATAAGCCGGGAGAGCTCGTTCGTGGCGTCCCGGCCTTCTCTGTCCTGGCCACCGATGATAAGGCAGTGCTGGCTGACCCCCAGGGTGCCGTTCGCCTCGCAGCCGACCTCCGGTATTAGCGATATGTTCGCGGTGAGCTTGAGGTTCAGCTCCTCGAGCAGTTCGAGGGCATCCTCGACGGTGAGCCGCCCCTCCTCCATGTCCTTTACAAAGAGCGGGTAGAGATACTGGTCTGCCCTCCCGATACCGAGCACGTCGTGCATCCCGTACTGTATCTCCCCGATGAGGAGCGCGAACCAGGTGGCCTGGACGCCTTCCCTGAACGTCCTGGCCGGGCGGGCGGGCGCGTGCTCGAGGCTTTGCGCTATCTTCAACAGCCGCTCGCGCTCTTCAGGGTCGGCGGCGTGCTCCGCCTCCTCCAAGGCTAGGCGCCTCAGGCGCTCCGCGTAGGTGCAGGCCGCGTCCATGCTTATCGCGACCGCCTCGAGGAATGCCTTCTTCTGCTCGTAGTCGGGTTCGGAATCATCGAGCGAACCGAGGCGGGCCTGCGCTATCTCCTTGATGCCGAGGAACCCCTCGCGTACCACCTTCTCGGCCCCGAGGTGCAGGTGGCCCTGGACATCGTAGCAGTAGACGCCCATGTTCGGGTTGTTCTTGGAGAGCTCGTCGCGCTCCTTCCAGGCTGTAAGCGCACGGGAAAAACGTCTTTTCTGCCCCTTCTTGACGCCACCCATCTTCCGAAGGCTGTCCCGGCCGACATGACGGGCGAAGCGCACCATATCGGCGACCTGCCTGAGCGTCCTTAGCGGGTTACCATGGACGGGTTCGATAATTCCGGAATCGACCCAGTATCTTCCCTTGATATCCCTGAGGCACCTGCCGTCCCAGTAAGGGAGGATCTCTTCGAGAAACTCGCGGCGGTCCTCCGGCGTGATGAAGAAGGGCCGGTCCTTGGCGGAGAGGATATCCATCTCGAGCTGTAGCACGCGGAGGGAGTCTCCCCGCTCCGGCGCCAGGACGGGAGCGAGGTACCTGTCGGTCTTGTTGCCGACGATACATTCGTCCGCGTAGATGTGTACGGGCTGGTTCTCGCAGGTCACCTTGAGGGCGAGCGCGTTCCGGAGCGCCGGGTCGATGCCCTCGGTCTCTTTGTAGGTACGGGTGAAGTGCCGGGCGCGCTCGAGGCATATCTCATAAGATGAGGTGAGAAGCCTGTCCTTGAGCCTTCTTATCCGCGGGCTGTCCTCTGCCAGCAGTTCAGCTTTATCTGCCGGTTCAACCGTCATACTTGCTCTCTGTCAATGACCAGTCATTGATAAGGAAGGACCCAGACCTCGGTGGCGGATGGGAGGGTGTCGCGGGTTATCACAACCGGCCTCTCCGCGACCTCGCGGACCGGACCCGAGAAGCCTCCCGTGAACTCTCCCGCGCCTTTTATCGGTATCGAACAGGCCGGGGTCTTGTAGTGCATGGGTATTGCTATCGCGGGTGCAAGGTCTTTTGCGAGTCGAGCGGCTTGCCCTCCATCGATCGTGAAGACGCCCCCTACGGGCAACATCACAACGTCGAGACCGGAGAGGCTGGAGAGCATCTCGGCGCCCGGCAGCACGCCCAGGTCTCCGAAGTGCGCGATCCTGAAGCCGGCCTGCTCCCAGGTGAAGATTATGTCGGGACCCCGCTCCTTCCCGCCTTTCGCGTCGTGAAAAGTCGCTATCCCGGTTACCTCGATCCCGTCAAGCCTGGAGCCCCCCGTCTTCTTGATGACCGTCGGGGAGCCCTTGATCCCCGCCAGGTAGCCGTGGTCGAAGTGCTCATGCGAGATGAGGACCGCGTCCGCATCCACCGGGCCGTAAGTGTACCCGACTTCAGGAGGCACGGGGTCGCACGCGACGGTGATGCCTCCGCCCGAGACGGTGAACATCGCCTGCCCGTACCAGGCTATTTCGAGCGCCTGGTTATCCGCCATTTGAACCACCTTCTTATCCTTTCCGCTTGATAACATGATACCTGTTCATAACCGGCTTTGCTCGCTTGGAGTGAGTGGCGCAGAAAAGGGGTCAGACCCTTTTTTTACGTTGCCGGATATCAATCCGTTCGGAGCGTGACTGTGGTAGTCTTTTTTAAGCCGCGCGAGAGGAAAGCTTGATGATAACCGGACTGAACGCAGGACTTGAGAAAAGGCTCGAGGCCGATACCGGTCAGAAGGTCCGCTCCTGCTACCAGTGCAAGAAGTGCTCCGCCGGCTGCCCCGTCGCGTTTGCCATGGACCTACTGCCGCACGAGGTCATGAGGATGGTTGTCTACGGACAGGAGGCCCGCCTGCTCGGAAGCTCGACCATCTGGCTGTGCGCCTCCTGCGAGACCTGCTCGACCCGCTGCCCGAACGAGATAGACATAGCCGGGGTCATGGACGGCCTGAGGCGGATGGCGGTCGATGAAGGGGTTATCCCGGCCGAGCCGGAGATAGCCGCGTTCCATAAATCTTTCCTTGCCGGGATAAAGCTCGCCGGGAAGACCAACGAGCCGGTGCTCATAGGCGCGTACAAGGCGCTTTCCCGCCGGGTCTTCGACGACCTCGGTCTTGGTGCCGTCATGCTCGCGAAGCGGAAGATAAAGCTCCTGCCGCGAACGGTGAAGGACCGGCGGGCGGTACGGCGCATATTCCGCGGGTCGAAGGGTGGTGCGCGGATGTGAGCGGGCATTCCTACTCTTATTTCCCGGGATGTTCCCAGTCGGGCACGGCCGAGGAGTTCGGTCTTTCGACCGAAGCCGTGTGCAGGGCGCTGGGGATAGAGCTTGCAGAGCTACCGGACTGGAACTGCTGCGGGGCATCGTCCGCGCACATGACCAACGATCTTCTGTCGGTGGCACTGCCCGGCCGTGACCTCGCAATCGCGAATCTTCTCTCAAAAGACCTGCTGGTGGTCTGCGCCGCCTGCTACTCGAGGCTGAAGGTGGCACAGGCGCGCATCAACTGCGACGAGGCGCTGGCGGGCAAGATTGAAGACATTGTGGGCGCTGACCCCCGCTTCAACGGAGAGGTCCGTCACCTTCTCGACATGCTGGTGAACGACATCGGTTTCGCCTACATCAAGAAATGGATGAAGCTCGAGCTCTCGGGCCTCAAGGCGGTCCCGTATTACGGATGCCTGCTGGTGCGCCCACCCGAGTTCTGTTTCTGCGACTCGGTCGAGAACCCGACTGACCTGGACCGCCTGCTCGAGGCGATAGGGGTCGAGGTGCGGCCGTGGTCCTTCAAGACGGACTGCTGCGGAGGGAGCCTGTCCCTCTCTCGCACAGACGTGGTCGAGAGGCTCGTGAACAGGCTCTTCGTCCGTGCCGAGGAGGCGGGAGCGAGCTGCATAGTAACGGCATGCCCCATGTGCGCGGCAAACCTGGAGATGAGGCAGAAGCCCGGCCGCCTCTCCTTCAAGATTGAGCACCGGGTGCCGGTCCTGTACTTCACCGAGCTTCTCGGTCTTGCCCTCGGCGTTGCAGGCGTCGAGAAGTGCCTCGCCCGCCACATCATAAGCCCCATGCCGTTGATGAAGGAACTCGAACTCCTGACCACGGAGCGTGCATAGATGGCCGAGAAAAAGCCCGCGGCTAAGAAAGCGACCCGCGCGAGGAGAAAGCCCTCCGGCGCGGTCATGATTATCGGCGGGGGGATAGGGGGTATCCAGGCTTCCCTCGACCTGGTCGATATGGGCTACCGGGTCTACCTCCTCGATTCCGGCCCCTCGATCGGCGGCGTGATGGGCCAGCTCGACAAGACGTTCCCGACCAACGACTGCTCGATGTGCATACTTTCACCGAAGCTCGTGGAGGTGGGTTCTAACGATAACATTGACCTTTATACCCTTTCCGATGTCATAGGCGTCAGCGGCAGGCCCGGCAACTTCGAGGTGGACGTGCGGGTGCGCCCCCGCTTCGTCGATGTCGAGAAGTGCACCGGCTGCGGGATATGCACGGAGCACTGCAGGGTGAAGGTGAAGGACCCTTACAACGCCGGGCTCGCCCGGGCGCCGCTTATCAGGGTCCCGTTCCCGCAGGCGGTCCCCGGGGTAGCTTTCATTGACCCGACCAAGTGCATCTACCTTCTCAAGGGGAAGTGCGGTGACTGTAAAGAGGCCTGCCCGGCCGGTGCGGTGGACTACGGCCAGAAAGAGAGGACTGACAAGCTCGAGGTGGGCTCCATAATCGTTGCGGCGGGATATAAGCCTTTCGACGCGAGGGCGAGGGCCGAGTACGGCTACGGGGTTTATGACAACGTGGTAACGAGCCTCGAGTTCGAGCGGATACTGGTCGCTAACGGGCCGACAGCCGGACACGTGGTCAGGCGATCGGACGGGCGTCCAGTGAAGAAGCTCGCCTTCATACAGTGTGTGGGTTCGCGGGACTCCTCCCTCGGCAACACTTACTGCTCGTCCGTTTGCTGCATGTACGCGACCAAGCAGTCGATAATCGCAAAGGAGCACGCAGCTGAGATAGAACCGACCATCTTCTTCATCGACATGAGGGCCTGCGGGAAGGGATTCGAGGAGTATTACCAGAGGGCCAGGGACAGGCTCGAGGTCCGGTACGTGCGCTGCATGGCTTCCTACGCTAAGGAGCTCCAGCCCTCAAAGGACATACTGATCGGGTATACGGACGACGGCGGCAGGACGGTCGAGGAGCAGTTCGATCTCGTGGTGCTGTCCGTGGGGCTCGAGTCCGACGCGGCCCGCCTTTCCGAAACGCTGGGTGTCGAGCTGGACGAGCACGGCTTCGTCGCCTCCGACTCCCTGCTCCCGGTTGCGACCTCTCGTCCCGGGGTTTACGTCTGCGGTGCGGCCGAGGGGCCCAAGGACATCCCCGACTCGGTGGTGCAGGCGAGCGCTTCGGCCGGGATGGCCTCGCGCGGCCTTCGTCCGGCAAGGGGAGAACTGATCGTTCACAGGGAGCACCCCCCGGAGCGTGACGTTTCGGGCGAGGAGCCCAGGATAGGCGCCATCATCTGCCGGTGCGGGACCAACATCGCCGGCGTCGTCGACGTTCCCGACGTGGTGGAATACGCGAGGGGGCTACCCGGCGTCGCGTTCGCCGATGAGCGACTGTACGCCTGCAGCCAGGACGCCCAGGAGTGGATAAGGGATATAGTGAAGGAGCGCGGGCTCAACCGCCTGATGGTCGCGTCCTGCACGCCCCGCACCCACCAGCCTCTCTTCCGCGAGACGATGCGCTCCGCCGGCCTGAACCAGTATCTCTTCGAGATGGCGAACATCAGGGAGCACTGCTCCTGGGTACATATGGACAGGCCTGCTGAGGCTACGGAGAAAGCGAAGTTCCTGGTGAAGATGGGTGTCGAGAAGGCTGCGCTCCTCGAGCCGCTCGTCGAGGGGGTGTCGCCAGTCACCCCCAACGCGCTCGTCATCGGAGGAGGGGCCGCCGGGATGACGGCCGCGCTTCAGCTCGCGGATGCCGGCTTCAAGACGTACCTTGTCGAGAAAGAGAGAGAGCTCGGGGGGAACATGCGCCACATCAAGAAAACGACGGATGGCGCGGACGTCGCCGATCATCTGAAAGACATGGTCATAAGGGTCACCGGTCACAAGAAGATAAAGCTGTTCCTCGACTCGAAGGTCACGGCCGTTGACGGATACGTGGGCAAGTTCCATTCGACCGTTCAGACGCCGGACGGCCCGGCCGAGATCGACCACGGGGTCGTGATCGTCGCCTCCGGCGGAGAGGAGTACCGGCCAAAGGATGGGGAGTACTTCTTCGGGCGCGACCCGCGGGTCATTACGCAGAGGGAGCTCGAAAGGCGCATACACGAGGACCCCGGTTCGCTTTCGAATATCAGGAGTGTCGCCATGATACAGTGCGTCGGGTCAAGGAACGACGAGCACCCCTACTGCAGCAAGATCTGCTGCGGGGTGGCTGTCAAGAACGCGCTCGCGCTCAAAGGGCTGAGCGCGGATACGTCGGTCCACGTCTGTTATCGTGATATGCGCACCTACGGCTTCAATGAGGATTTCTTCCTCGAGGCCCGTGACAACGGTGTCGACTTCATCCGCTTCGACGGGGAAACGCCGCCGGTCGTAAAGCACAGCTTCGAGGACCTACTCCTCAGGGTGGCAGACCAGAACTTGAGGGGCGAGGAAGTCGTCATCACCCCGGACCTGGTCGTCCTTTCGACGGGGATAGTCGCCAACCCCTATGCCCGGTCGCTTTCGCCGATGCTCAAGGTGCCCCTCACCTCCGACGGCTTCTTCCTCGAGGCGCACGTGAAGCTGCGCCCGGTCGATTTCGCCACTGACGGCGTCTTCGTGGCAGGGCTCGCCCACTACCCGAAGACTATAAGCGAGAGCCTCGCGAGCGCGTGCGCCGCCGCGGCCAGGGCGGAGTCGATACTCTCCAAGGACAGTGTCGTGACGGAGGGCGCGGTGGCGTGGGTCGACGAGGAGATCTGCTCGGGCTGCAGGATGTGCATCGAGCTCTGCAGTTACGAGGCGATAGATTACGACGAGGAAAAGGGAACGGCGAGGGTGAACCCCTCGCTCTGCAAGGGCTGCGGCGCCTGCACGGCCGTCTGCACCTCCGGCGCGAACCGGCTGCTTGGATACAAGCCGGAACAGATATTCGCACAGATAGAGGCCGCGTGCGGCCCGCTAGAGAGGTAGCGACATGGGTGGAAACGACAACGGCGAGGTAAAGATACTCGCGTTCCTGTGCAACTGGTGCTCCTACGCCGGGGCGGACCTGGCCGGGGTGAGCAGGCTCCAGTACCCGC
>JAENXM010000278.1 GCA_016649525.1 Actinomycetota bacterium | reverse complement strand
CAACGGCCGAGACCTCGAGACGCTCAAGCGGATGGTAAAGGAAATGGCCGCTTCTCTGCTTATTTAGACCGGGCTCTTAGCCCGGTTATCCTGTCCCGGCCTGAGAGGCCGGGCTTAATAATGGTTAATAAGTCACGTTTCAAGACCTGACCCTATCCTGGGCCTTTTGACGATGGACCACGCCTGCCGTAGGATAAAACCTCTATTCCCTACATGCTCAAGGAAAGACCTTGTCTGAGGAAAGCAAAGGCCCGTTTCTCATTGGACTCGACCTGGGCACCACCGGGGCCAAGGCGGGCATCATCGACCGCTCCGGCAGCGTGCTGGATACCGAATCCGTCGAGTACGGGACGGCGACACCCCTGCCGGGGTGGGCAGAGCAGGATCCACTGGACTGGTGGCAAGCCTCCGCCGGCGCCATCAGGAAGGCCGTCAAAGAAAGCGGGATAAACGCGGCATCCGTCTGCGGCATCGGCGTCTCCGGGCAGATGCACGGCTCCGTCTTCCTCGACTCGGAGGAGAACGTCATCCGCCCGTGCATTCTATGGTGCGACCAGAGGACCGCCCCGCAGTGTGAACAGATCGACGAGAAGGTCGGGGCCAAAAACCTCTCCGATTGGGTGGCGAACCCCGCCCTTACGGGGTTCACGGCTCCCAAAGTCATGTGGCTCCGGGACAACGAGCCCGAGAGATACGCCGCGGTGAAGAAACTGCTACTGCCCAAAGACTACATCAACCTGCGCATGACCGGGCAGCTAGCCACAGAGGTATCGGACGCTTCGGGAACGCTCCTCTTCGATATCAGGCGGCGCGCCTGGTCCGCCGAGATGCTCGAGAGGCTCGAAATACCTGCGGAATGGCTCCCTCGCGTGTTCGAATCTTACGAGGCGATAGGTACCCTGACAGCGGAGGCGGCCGAAGCCACAGGCCTTCCGGCCGGAACGGTCGTCGCCGCGGGAGGCGCTGACAACGCATGCGGCGCCCTCGGGACGGGTGTCATCTCGCCGGGTGACGTAGCCGTGAGCATTGGCACATCCGGGACGGTACTCGCACCCGCCAGAGAGCCGGTAGTGGACCCCGGCATGAGGCTTCACTCCTTCTGCCACACCATGGGCGGGACCTGGTACCTGATGGGAGTGATGCTCTCCGCGGGCATGTCGCTCCGCTGGTTCCGCGACCAGCTCGGCGAGCCGGAACGTACACTCGCGATCCAGCAGGACCGGGACCCTTATGAGCTTCTCTCGGACAGGGCGTCCGGAGCGCCGGCCGGCTGCGAGGGCCTGATCTTCCTTCCATACCTGACGGGAGAACGGACCCCGCACGCGGATCCCGACGCCAGGGGCGTCTTCTTCGGCCTGGATCTCACCAAGACACGCGCTCACATGATCCGATCCGTGATGGAGGGCGTGGTCTTCGGGCTGAACGATTCCCTCGAGATCATGCGAGAGCTGGGTATCACGCTGGGTAACGTCGTCGCCGGCGGAGGGGGAGCCCGATCGATGCTCTGGAGACAGATGCAGGCCGATGTGTTCGGTCTTCCAATCGTGACCCCGCGGGAGAGCGACGCCGCCATGCTCGGCGCAGCCCTGCTGGCCGGCGTGGCTTCAGGCGTATTTGAATCGGTCGAGGAGGCATGCCGCGCGGCCGTCTCTTATGAGGAGCGTATCGAACCGGACCCGGCCAACAGGGAGGCGTACGAGCGGGCATACTCCCGCTTCCGCTCCCTTTATCCCGCCCTGAAAACGGTCTTCAAGGAAGCATGAGCATTTGAGCCTCAATAAGGTCGGGGCCGGGATTTTCGTCCCGGCCCCTTTCAGGGTGCAGCCCTCAGGAACCTGTCCTACTGCCCCAGTTTCTTGTCGGTCTTGATCTGCGTAGCGGCATCGATGGCGGCCTGTACCTCCTGCTGGACCGTCTGGGCCTGGGTGAGAAGCGCTGTGTTCTGCTGGAAGAAAGCGGTTATCTGGGCGACGTCACCTGTCTGGATTATCGGCATCATCTTGGCATACAGTTCCTTGCCTAACGTAAGGCCATCGATGGTTGCGTTGATCGCCTTGATCATGGCATCCGCGTATTCCGTATAGCCCCCGACGTTCAGGTTCGCAAGGTCATCGTAGAGCTTTTCCGTGCTCTCGAGTTCCTTCGTGACGGCGTCAATCTGCGCACCGGCCTGGTTAATCGCCTCCACACTACTCGTCAGGGCAGAGGTGTCACCGCTCATGACGGGACCGATGACCTGGGTCAGGGTATTCTCCAGCTGGGTTAGCTGCGTATTCGCCTTCGCCCAGGCGTCGTCGGCCTCCTTCATCGCTTCCTTCGCCTTGCCGGTGTTGTCGCAGCCTACAAGCGCGAACGCGGTCACGCCCAGCAGAACCACCATGATAAACACGAGAACCTTCCTCATACTTCTCCCCCTTTCCTCGGGCTGCTTCCTTCGGGCAACCGGTTACCTGCAATTATTACATGTATTAATTCGACAAGCCCGTGCCATCCCCTACTTCTGCTTTCCATCGCGGGCGCTTCACGCCTGTCCCGCCGCACAT
>JAENXM010000337.1 GCA_016649525.1 Actinomycetota bacterium | reverse complement strand
AGATGTGTATAAGAGACAGCCTTTGAAATGCCTTCTACCGGGCTTGTGTTTGGTACTGCGAGAAGGCGGTCGCCTACTTAGCCTTTGGTGTAGCGGCATATACCTGAAAGATCGCTACGGGCGGAAAGCTTGCTTACCTCGACCACGTCTCCTGTGCGTGGGGCATGGATGAACATGTCGTTACCGAGGTACATCCCGACGTGGTGCGCGGGGCTTCCGAAGAAGACGAGGTCGCCGGGCTTCGCCTGGGCCAGGGGCACCTTGATACCGCGATCGTACTGCATTGCGGCATTGTGGGGAAGCTGGATACCGAAAAGCATGTAGACGTACTTTGTTAGCCCCGAGCAGTCGAAGCATATCCTGTGCTCCCCGGTGGCGCACTTGCCGGGGCCCTCGCCGGCCCAGTGATAGGGGATACCGAGGTATTTCATGGCGGTTGTGGCGATATCACTCGTTGGTGCGTTCGGCGTGTTAGCCAGATGCTCCTGCGCCTGCTTTTCGAGCGATGCGGCCTCTTCTGCTCTGCGACGCGTTTCCTGCTCCAGGAGCTTCTGTATGTCCTGGTTAATGCTGCTAAGAAGAGCCTGCCTCTGGGCCAGGCTCGCTTCGACCTCGTTTTTCTTCGCCGCGGCCTGCTGTACCAGGCCTTCCTGCTGGCGCTGCTGTTCCGCGAGCTGGCGTTCGACCTCGGCCACCGAGTCACGTGTGCTCTTTATCTTGTGGATGAGGCGGGAGTCGTTCTCCGCGACCCTGGCGACATAGTCGGCCCTTTTCAGGAAGTCGTCGAAGTCCTTGGTGCGGAGGAGGACCTCCAGCATCGATGTCCTGCCGTTCTTGTACATCGTCACAGCCCGCGCGTTCAGGAGGCTGCGCCGCTCCTTGAGGTCTTCCTTGATCTCGAAGAGCCGCTGCCGGGTTTCATCGACCTTCCCGGTGATGGCATCGAGCTCATCCTTGACCCGGTCGTACGACTCGGTGGCCACAGCCAGGTCCTTGTCGAGGGCGTTAATCTGGTTGGATATCTCAGCGGCCTGCTGGCTCTTGGAGGCGAGGTCATCGCCCGGCGGTACGGCTATTACTCCTGAAGCGGGGATAACAACGAGCGCAGCCGCGACCAGCAGCGCCAGTACCGCTGTGGGACCGATATTGTTTTTTATGACACTCACCAGTCTCATGGCTTTGCTTTTTCCGATTTACAGGCCCTTAAAATGCCCTGACGCGGTAGTAGCCGCGCCATTCATACCCGATAATATTTGTGGGCCACTATTATCCCGCTCTTTACTGTTAACGGTCAACTGTTATTGTAAATTATTGTTGTTATTTTATATTTTCGTATAATTCTTATCGGCATTGTTGCTAGATAGGTTTAGTGTTCAAATTATCACTTATTGAGATTATTCCATTTTACCGGCTGATAGGTCGAAAGTATGCCCCTCGGGCTTGAAATCCTGTCGTAGATAAAACAGAATAGTACTGCGATGGATCAACGATGCGGGGTGGAGCAGTCTGGAAGCTCGCTGGGCTCATAACCCAGAGGTCGTCGGTTCGAATCCGGCCCCCGCTACCAAATCCTTTTACGTCGAGGTTTGAGACGACGACGGGGGGTTCTTGAAGGGGGGCATGCCCCCCTTGATCTATATAGGGGGGTGACAGCGAGCGGAGCTAGCGCCATAGGGGGGCGAAAGCCCCCATATGGGGGGCGAAGGTTTCGTAGCGACGTCGTCGGTTCAAATCCGGCCCCCGCTACCAAATCCTTTTACGTCGAGGTTTGAGACGACGACGGGGGGT
>JAENXM010000232.1 GCA_016649525.1 Actinomycetota bacterium | reverse complement strand
GTATGGAGCCGAACCCCCCCAGACAGTCCCGTCGTATGATATTTCGACCTGTCCGTCTCTGTCGAAGTCCCCCATGGCGGGAGCGTTGTTCGTGTTGAACAGGATATCAATCGTATTATCGCCTGTGTAATCACCCAGCACGGGTGAGCCGAACTCGACTCCCGGCAAATACTCCTGGGACAGTAACTGCCCGGTCGATGACCACGTGTAGCACCACCTGTTGAGGTCGATGGCCACGACCTCCAGTTTTCCGTCGCCCTGTATATCACCGACCGCAGGCGAGGAGAAGACGTACCCGTGGGTATATACGGGCCACCCGGGGAGGTTGTTTCCCTGATAGTCCCAGGCATAGACGTGCCTGCCGTCAACGTTCTCCCAGTAGTGGCCGGTTCCCACGATGATATCGAGGTATCCGTCCCCGTCCAGGTCGGCGAGAGCCGGGGAGGACCATATGACCTGGGGAAGCGGCTTCGGCCACCCCGGGAGAGACTGCCCCGCGCCGTTCAGCACGTAGACGAGCCCCCCCTGCGGGTACAACCAGCCCGAGCAGTCGGCCCCTATCACCACCTCGTTCAGACCGTCCCCGTTCACATCCCCTATCGCGGGGCTGCTCCAGATCGTATCCCTCACGTCGACGGGAAAACCCCCCACCACTGAGCCCTGATAGTGCCAGGCCCAGATGAGCTCACCCCAGCATCCGACAACAATCTCCATGTCGCCGTCTCCGTCGATGTCCCCGATGGCCGGCGATGAGAAGACGCCCTTCGGCTTGTCGGCACGGGAGTCGAGGTAGGTCTTCTTAGGCCAACCCCACTCGGAGAGAGCCCTGCCCGTGTAATCGAATCCCAGAAGGTAACCTGAGTCGTTGCCGACGAAGATCTCCATCTTTCCGTCGCCGTTCACGTCCCACGCCGCCGGGCTCGAACCCACCCACGCGCCGGTGTCCACCGGCCACCCCGGCGTATTCGTATTGTCGCTGTTGACGCAGCGAAGGAGGTTGCCGTCTCCGCAGAGGACCTCGTCGCGTCCGTCACCGTCGATATCCGCGGCGCAGGGCGATGAACTAACCTTCTGCGCCTCCAGCGCCCGGCGAGACACAGGTACGTAAGTGGAAGCTGAACCCTCGAAGACACCCGGGAGCAGGATGATCACCAGGGCAACAACCAGTGCCAGGCACATATACCGACTTTTACTTCTCACTTCGGTCATAAACGAAATGTTAGCATCAATCGCAGGCCATAACTACACGTAGAAAACACAGGCTCTTCGTTCCCGACCGCATTCCGACCCATGGGCCTTTGGCTTATTTAGTTTTCGCCCCGATTTGCCGAGAAACAAACATGAAGGAGATATCCATAATGTTAAGCACTTGCATGAATGCTTGGGCGTTATTCAAAGGGGAGTAAAATGCGACGCTTGAGGAATTCCGGTGTTTCGTTGTGCGTGCTCGCAGTGTTACTTTCGAGCGTCACCATCATCATGGCAGTGCCGTCCGCGGCCGGCGGGCAGGCAGCGCAGGGAAAGCTAGGCGGACGGCCCGCAGCGGGCATTGCGCAGGAGTATGTCCCCGGCCAGTTGATCGTGAAGTACAAGTCCGGTGTCAGCGCGCAGAGCAAGAGGAGCGCGATGGCGGAGGCCGGTGGGGCGGAAGTACTGAAGGAGCTCGGCCCGCCAAAAGGACAGAAGGCCCAACTCGTCGAGCTCAAACCGGAGGTCCCGGTCGAGCAGGCGGTAGCAGAGCTTAATGCCCGGGGCGACGTGCAGTACGCCGAGCCCAACTATATCTACCGCGCAACGTACAGGCCGAACGACCCTTCCTACAGCAATCAGTGGGGCTTCAGAAACACAGGGCAGAACATAAAAGACACGACAGGGACGGCAGGGGCCGACATCGACGCCGAGAGCGCCTGGGACATCGAGCAGGGCAACTCGAACCCCGTGACCGTGGCGATAATCGACACCGGGTCCGACTTCACGCACCCCGACCTGGGCTCGAAGATGCTCGGCAACGGCTACAACTTCGCCGGTATCTCCATGACATCAATAAATTACTCTGCGCCGTTCGGTGCCGGTGGCCAACGGTACTTCGCACAAGCGATCAAGGGAACTGGTGGGGTGCTTTCCCACGTGGGGATCGCAGCTCAGAAAGTCGGTAGTCCTTCCGGAAGCATAAACGTAGGTGTCACGACGAGCCTTCCCACTTCGGATCCGTTCTCAACACTAGGCCAATACACAATATCGCCGTCCGAGGTCAGCACAGACGGCAACGAAATCTACAAACAGCTCAGCAGCTCGGTCACCCTTCAGGACGGCGTCACATACTACATAATAATTTGGACATCTAACTCGAGCATATACAACTATTACAACGTCTATTACAACATGGGAGCACTTTCAAACGACATGTACCTTGATGGCACTGCATGGTATGTCGATGTGTGGACCGGTTACTGGACACAGACCCCGCTCGACGATTTCTACTTCAGGACGAACCCCAACGACAAGCCCCGCGACGACGGCGGCCACGGCACCCACTGCGCCGGCATCACCGCCGCTGTGACCAACAACGGCGTAGGCGTGGCCGGTACGTGCCCCGGAGCCTACATACTGCCGGTGAAGGTGCTGAACGCGACCGGTTCCGGGAGCGACGACGCCATAATCAACGGGATCTACTACGCGGCGAATCAAGGGGTGCAGATAATAAGCATGAGCCTGGGGGGGCCCAATAGTTCGCAGGCCATGCAGGATGCCTGTACGTACGCTTACAACAAGGGCTGCACCGTCTTCGCCGCGGCGGGCAACGGCGGCGATGCCAGCATAAGTTACCCCTGCGGCTATGACCACGTAATCGGAGTGGGAGCGACCACTAACAAGGATGCGAAGGCCGACTTCTCACAGTACAACTCAAGCGTGGACCTGAGCGCGCCCGGCAAGGATATCTACTCTACGACCCCAACTTACCCGGTCACTGCCAACGCCGAGGGTTATGAGATGAACTACGACTACTTCGACGGCACCTCGATGGCCTGCCCCATGGCGGCAGGTGTAGGGGCACTGGTCAAGGCTCATGAGCCCGGCCTTTCGAACGCGCAGATCGAACAGAGACTTGAGAACACGGCCGATGACCTTGGCAATGCGGGCAGGGACGACCACTTCGGGTACGGGCGGGTCAACGCGGCCAGCGCACTGAGCGGTGGCCCAAAGTCCACCTGGTAC
>JAENXM010000032.1 GCA_016649525.1 Actinomycetota bacterium | reverse complement strand
GGTTTCGGAACTCGGCATCGAGCGAAAAGGCGATCTTATCCTTTTCGGACGCAACCGAGTACGAGATGTCACCGAAAAGGGTTCCCGCATTCTCGACCTCTATGCGGTCGCCCGCCCTGAACCACTCCTTCTTGCCGAGCGGCAGCAGTGTCAGCCTGTCTCCCTCTTCGAAAACGAGCAGGTTTCGCACGAAGTTGAACACTTCACCCGCGCTCCAGCCGTCATGGCCGTCACCGTAAGAGCCGCCGCCGGTGAGCGGGTTTATCGCCTCGGGGTAAGTGCAGGTATCCGTAGCCATGGACCACAGCGATTCGAAGATGGTTAGCGCGTATGGGTCTCGTCGCCTCAGGTAGTACATCGCGACATGCAGTGAGAGATACGGGTTTATCCCGCAGTGCATGATGCCGTGGTAGTGTGTGTCCCGCCAGAAGCACCTCTTCACGATTTCTTCAACCGTGTTTTCCATGATCTCTTCTTCGGGCGGAATAAGATCGAGTGGATAGACCGCGACCAGTGCCCCGATGCTGCCGGCATCGATATCTCGATACGGCGCTATCGGCATGAGCGCTCTGCCAAGGCGCGCTCTGACTTTTTCCCACGAAGCCTCGAGGTCGCGCATCAGCCCGTCCGCTACGGAGTCCATGTACACCGCATCGCCGTCGAAGCCCAGGTGGCGCGCGGCGTCCGCGGCGGCGCGCAGGCCGCCCACCGACCACAGGTCGTCCCAGTAGTACGTATCATTCATGCCGAAATGCTCGGCGCTCAGGCCGGGCGGGAGAAGGCCGTGCCTTGGGTCAGCCGCCGGGAGATCTTTCAACCTTGTCCGGTCGATCCAGCGGGCGCCCTTGATCAGGGGGAGATAGACATCCTTGAGGAAGTCGTCGTCTCCCGTCATCCGCCAGTGGTTGACGAGGGTCCACATCGCCTGGCCGTTGGAGTCCCACTCGCCTCCCTGCGAGTGGAAACGCCCGTCCTTCTGCTGTCGGTCCGGATGGGTGAGAAGTATCCGTCGCGCCTTTTCCGCGTGGCCAATCCGCTCGAGCGCGGGCACGAGGTAAGCCGCGTCCCTGAACCACATCATGTGATAGGTGGACACGCCCGGGGTTATCACCTGTCCATCGTAGAGGAGGAGCAGGAAGGCCTTGTTCACGTCGAACGCCTTCTGGTACCGCTCCTCGGGCAGGCTCACGCACATCCCCTGCGAGACGAGCTCCTTCCAGCCTTTCAGCGCGTCCTCGAGGTGTTTCCTCACCTGCGTTTCCGAGTCACCCGGGGGCAGGAGCCTGCCGAAGCGCATCCGGACGCCAGCCATCAGTGGACAGGCGAACGCGATTGCGGCTTTACCTCCGGCCGGGACTTTCCGGTTATAGACAGCCGCGCCGGTCGACAGTCCGAATGGTTCTTCGACCTCACAGGTCCCCCCGGGCAGTTTCTCTCTAGCCCCGTCAGTCAGCAGGTTCGCTACATCCCCGTGAGCGTAATCAGAGAGGAGCACCTCATCCGGCTCCTCCGCGAAGTAAACAAGGATGTTGCCGTCGGTCTTGAGACAGCGCTCCGCCCTGTCGTAGACGAGCGAACTGATGGCTTCGATTGTCTCGTTGTTGTAGGGGCGTGCCGATATCACGAGGCTTGCCTCTTTCGCCCGCTTTCCCGGGTTCTCGAGCTCGGCCAGGCTCAGGATGACGGGTATGCTGTCCAGGGGGGCCACGAAGGTCGTCCACGTACAGGTGAGTCCCGATGCGGCAAACCTTGTCTTTACGACAGGAACATCGTCGACCAGTATCTGCTCGACCGATTCTAGCCTCGAGGGACAGGTCAACAAACCCGCTGACAGGACCCATAGATCAACGGACGGGGAGAAGGACCACGGCGTTATGAGGCCGCGCGGGTCGACCGAGCCCTCGTTGGGGAAACCACAGAGCCCGACGCCGGTCCAGTTGCGATGGGTCTTGTTCGCGAAAGCCCAGGAGTGACCGTACGGTACGAATGAGGGGGAGGATGGTTCGCACTGCATCCTCAACCAGTAGGGCAGGACCCAACCGAGCATCTGCTGCTGCGCGAACGGGGTCAGTGCGAAGCCGGACCACATGGACGCCCCTAGGCTCAGCATCTCCTTGGGGAAGTCGCTTGGGGGCGCGTTCCCGTAGAGGTTCCTGAACGACCTCGCGTTCCGCACAGCGTCGTCGGGGATGCTGAACTTCCTGACAGCCCTGTCTATCGCATTACCCCTGATCCTGCTCTTGAGCATCCTGAGCAGTCCAGGCGGCTCCTCATTTGCGCACATTCTTTCTCCTTTCAGGGAACGGTAATTTCCAAGTTGGCATACCATAGTATTATATTCGCGGGTGCTTGAGCCCGACACCCACCGATGGAGGATTTGTGAACGGGGGACCCGGCAAAGATATTGAAGCAAGTAAGGCCAACCTGACCCGCCTGGCGGCGCCTGTTACCTCCATATCCGGGATAGGGAGCGCCAACGCTCAGAGGCTCTCACCCCTCGGCATCCAGACCGTCGGCGACCTTCTCCATCACTTCCCGAGAAAATACCTGGACCGTTCGACCGTGACGCCCATAGGGCAGGCGAAGACAGGCCAGGAGGTGACAGTGGTCGGACGGGTCCGGGATGTCGAGAGTCGAACCACCCGCAAGCGAAAGAACATGCTGGTCATCACCATATTCGACGGGACCGGCTACCTCTCCGGCGTATGGTTCAACCAGGAGTACCACAAGGACCGCTTGAAGGAAGGCGTCGAGGTGGCCTTCTCAGGACGGGTGCGCTACGAATACAGCCGCCTCCAGATAGTGAATCCGGCCTACGACATACTCGGTGGAGAGGGCTCGGGTTCCGCGCCGGAAGCCATCCACACCGGCAGGATAATCCCGGTCTACCCTGGGACATCGGGAGTCACCTCGGCGATGCTCCGGCGGTTTGTGAGCAGGGCGCTTGAAGCTTACGGGGACATGGCTGACCCGCTTCCAGAGTCCGTGAGGAGCAGGTTCGGCCTCATGGGCATCGCGGAGGCGGTCCGTGAGATCCACTTCCCGGAAGGCTCCGAGTCGCTCAAGAAAGCCCGCTACCGCGCGCTTTTCGACGAGGTCTTCATCATGCAGGTGGGGCTCGCGCTCAAGAAGAAAAAGCGTGAGAGGGAGAGCAAGGGTATCGCGCTCGCGCCTCCCGGGGAAATGGTCTCCCGGTTCAGGCGGTCGCTCCCGTTCGAGCTCACGGCGGCTCAAGAGAAGGCCTGGCGGGAGATATCCGGCGACATGGGAAGAAGCGTCCCCATGAACCGGTTGCTCCAGGGAGAGGTTGGTTCCGGCAAGACCGTCGTGGCAGTGCTTGCCCTGCTGCTTTCTGTCGAGAACGGTTACCAGGGCGCGATAATGGCCCCGACTGAGGTGCTGGCCTACCAGCACGACAACAGGATACGGAAGATGCTCGAGGGTTTTTCGGTCAGGGTAGCTCTTCTGACCGGCGGCTCTGAAAGAGATGTCCAGCGCGCGGTCGCCGCCGGGGAAGTGGATATCGTCATAGGGACGCACGCGCTCATACAGAAGGAAGTGAGCTTCGAGCGACTGGGAATCGTGGTCATAGACGAGCAGCATCGCTTCGGTGTCGGTCAGCGGGTCTCCCTCGAGCGGAAGGGGACGTCCCCGCACGTGCTCCACATGTCCGCAACGCCCATACCGCGGACCCTGTCCCTCACCCTGTACGGTGACCTGGACGTTTCCGTCATCGATGAGCTTCCGGCGGGACGCAAGGGGGTGGTGACCGTGGTAGCAGACAAGAGCCAGCGCAGGGGCGCCTTCGCGATGGTCGAGAAGGAGGTGGCGCTGGGAAGGCAGGTCTACGTCATCTGTCCCCTCGTAGAGGAGTCTGACAAGCTCGAGGCCCGCGCAGCACAGGAAGAGGCGAAACGACTGGCGGGCGTATTTCCAGGCTACCGGACGGAACTGCTGCACGGCCAGATGAAGAGCGATGAGAAGCGCGACGTGATGGAGCGGTTCCAGGCGGGCGACATCGACATACTCATATCGACTCTCGTCGTCGAGGTGGGCGTTGACGTCCCGAACGCTACCGTCATGATAATCGAGAACGCAGACCGCTTCGGTCTCGCGCAGCTCCACCAGTTAAGGGGCCGCATCGGCCGGGGGAGCGAAAGGGCGGTATGCGTTCTTTTCGCTGACCCGGCTACAGAGGAGGCGAAAGCCCGAATGAAGGCTATCCAGGAGTACGACGACGGGTTCGCTCTGGCTGAAGAGGACCTCAGGATAAGGGGCGAGGGCACGCTGTTCGGCACGCGGCAGTCCGGCCTTCCCGACCTGAAGCTCGCCCGGCTCTCGCGCAACTTCGACCTTATACGCACGGCAAGGGGGGAGGCGTTCAAGCTGGTAGAGGCCGATCCGACCTTGCGGGATCCGGAGAACGCCCTACTCCGCTGGGAGGTCAACAGGCGGTTCGGCGGTGCACTCGAGTGGCTGTTCCACGGCTAGGGAGTCATTGATGCGCATTATCGCCGGCAGTGCAAAGGGGACCATGCTCTACGGCGCGAAGGGCTACCGTGTCAGGCCCATAACCGACCGCATCAAGGAATCGCTCTTCGATTTCCTCGGCGACACCGTCGAGGGGACCAGGGTGCTGGACCTCTTCGCGGGAGTCGGCTCGCTCGGCATAGAAGCATTGAGCCGGGGAGCCGAGCACACCGATTTCATCGAGAAGCACCGCGCGACCGCGGCTTCGATCATCAAGAACCTTGAACGTGCACACCTCGCCGGGTCGGGGCGTGTTATTGTGGCCAAACTTCCCGGCGGTATTTCCAGGGTGCGCGGTAACTACGGTTTGATTTTTGTCGACCCCCCATTTAGAATTGAGTGGCGTTTGCTGGAGGAGCTATTCCGCCTTATCCGCGTGAGGGGGCTGCTGGGACCCGGCGGGCTGTTGGTTTACCGCCGTTCTCCCAGATCGGGCTATGACCTTCCCTCGATAGAGTGGTCGATGGTGGAAAGCCGTGACTACGGGGATTCAATCGTTTCCATATACAAGTTGAACGACTGAAACAGGAGGCACCTGAAGAGAATTGAAGTTAGCTATTTGCCCCGGCACATTTGACCCGGTGACTAACGGGCACCTGGACGTGATAACGCGGGCGGCCAGGCATTTTGAGAAGTTGATCGTCGCCGTTGCCGCGAACCCTGAGAAGAGCCCCCTTTTCAAAACAGAGGAAAGGCTGGCGATGCTGAACGAGTGCCTCTCGGACAAGGATAACGTCGAAGTGATAGCATTTGACTCGCTCCTGGTCGATCTCGCCCACGAGTACGGTTCGTGCGCTATCATCAAGGGGCTAAGGGCCATGTCAGATTTCGAGTTCGAGTTCCAGATGGCGCAGCTCAACCGACAGATGGACGAGCAGATAGAGACGTTTTTCGTGATGTCCAGCCCGGAGTACACTTACCTGAGTTCGAGCGGGATAAAAGAGGTGGCGAGCTACGGCGGGCAACTCAGCTACCTCGTTCCCGAACCGGTGGAGACGCGCCTTTTGGAGAAGTTCGGGAAGGGCAGAGAAAAACCGGAGGCGGCAGGAAAGGAGTAGCGTCAGATGGACATATTCGGGCGCCTTGACAAGCTTGAGGATTTCGTTGCGAACTCCAAGCGGGTTCCTCTTTCCTCCTCGGTCATGCTCAACGAGGCGGAGTTCTACGACCTCCTGGATGATATCCGTGCCACGCTGCCCAATGAGCTGAAGCAGGCACGCGTAGTAAGCAAGGACAGGGAGAGGATCCTCACCGAGGCGGAGCACAAAGAAGAGGAGATACTGGCAAAGGCCGAGAGGACGAGCGAGCAGATGATCCAGGAGACTGAGATCATCAAGCAGGCCGAGCTCGAGCGCGACCACATGATGGAGGAGGCGCAGGAGGAAGCCCGCAAGATAGTCTACGACGCGGAGGATGTCGCGGACCGCATATTCGGAGAGCTGGAAGCCTCGCTCATAGACGTGCGCGACTCGACGGAGGAGATCCTCAGGCGCATCGGGACCTGGCGGGAGAAGCTGCGCGGGTACACCGAGGAGCCGGTGGAGGAGGAGTACGGCTTAGGCGAGAAGGAGTAACGGGTTTCCCCGGAGAGCTATTCTGCCCCGACGCCGTCGGGGCATTACTTTTGATGCAGGGTTCGGTTTGAATGAAAGAGCAGGGGCCGGTCTCCGAGATGAATATAGGGGTCGCAGACATCCTTCCGCGTGTCGGCGACCGCAAGAGGTTAATGGGATCCGCCCAGGTGGTAGTTGGAGATGGTTATGACGTTGCCTTTCTTCCCGGCGATGGGGTTTCCTGGGACCTTCGTATCACCAGGATCACGGGTGGTATCGAGATATCAGGCAGGATATCCGGCAGTGTAACGCTTGAGTGCTCCAGGTGCCTTGAGGATTTCGACCAGCCGGTGGACCTCAGGGTGCGGGAGCATGCCCTCTGGTTTGGCTCCGAGGATATCGAGCCCGGCGATGACTTCGCCCAGGAGTATCTGGTTCTCGATGGCACACTGGACCTGCTACCAGTTCTAAGGGACGCGATCTGCCTTTCCTTCCCCAGCAGGAGGGTCTGCTCGGAACAGTGCCGCGGTATCTGTTCCGTCTGCGGCGTGAACCTCAACCTCGAGCAGTGCGGCTGTACAAGGGAGCAGGTGGACGAGCGCCTCAAGCCGCTACTCGAACTCAAGAAGCGGATGGAGAAAGGCAATACCTGACCACATCCTTGACTGCACCCTGCCGGTGAAGTACCCTTTTCGCGATAACGAACCGATGGGAAAGAGTTGGAAATGGCCGTTCCCAAAAGGAAAAAATCGAAGTCTAGAAGAGATTCGCGCCGGGCTCATCACAAGGTCCGGGCGCCTGTTTTGAGCGAGTGTCCACAGTGTCACCAGCCGAAGCTTCCCCACAGGGTCTGCCGGGAGTGTGGTTACTATAATGGCCGGCAGGTCTTCGAGGTCGAGTGACGGCGGCAAACTAGAGAGCGGTTTCTTCGAGCCCCGGTCGCTTGCGGTGATCGGGGCGTCTTCTCATCCGGGCAAGGTAGGATACGCTGTACTGGAGAACATACTGTACTCCGGCTACGGAGGCGGCGTCTATCCAGTCAATCCAAAAGGACGCAAGATACAGGGCCTGCCTTCCTATCCGGACATCGCGGGAATCCCAAAAGTCCCCGACCTCGCGGTCATCATCGTGCCCGCCGCGGGCGTGCCCGAGACAGTGACCGAGTGCGCCGCCAAAGGGATACGGTACGGCGTTGTGATCTCCGCCGGTTTCCGGGAGGCAGGCATAGAGGGCAGGCGCCTCGAGAAGGATACGGTTCAACGGGGGAGGAAAGGGGGAGTGAGGTTGCTCGGCCCGAACTGCCTGGGATTTATTAACAGCTCCCTTCCCCTCAACGCTTCCTTCGCAAGACTTATGCCGCCGAAGGGGTCGATCGGCGTCATTAGCCAATCAGGGGCGATATGCACATCGCTTCTGGACTGGGCACGAGACCAGTCGTTCGGTTTCTCAAAACTGGTCAGCCTCGGCAACGGGGCCGATCTTTCAGAGAGCGACTTCCTCGACTACCTGTCCGGGGATGATGAGACGAACGTCATCATCATGTACGTGGAGGGAGTCTCGGACGGAGGGCGCTTCTTCAGGTCCCTGAAACGGGCGACGCGCCATAAACCGGTCGTCATCTTGAAGGCCGGCATCACGCAGGCCGGGGCCCAGGCAGTCTCCTCCCACACCGGAGCGCTGGCCGGAAGCGACAAGGCCTACGAGGCAGCCTGCGAGCAGGCGACCGCCCTGCGAGCGGATTCCGTCGAGGAGCTTGTCGAGCTCGCGCGTTCCCTGACCTCGCAGAGGATACCAAAGGGTCCGAGGGTCGCAATAGTCACAAACGCCGGCGGGCCGGGTATAATCGCCTCCGATGCGTGCGAGAAGGCGGGGCTGACACTCGCGGGGCTCTCGCAGAGGTCCCTTGCCAGGTTGAGTGCGGAGCTACCCCCCGCGTCCAGCCTTCACAACCCCGTTGACGTGCTCGGTGACGCGACCGCGGAACGCTATACGGTGGCGGTCGAGACCCTTCTTTCTGACAGAGGTGTCGACGCGCTGATCGTAATACTCACTCCACAGGCGATGACAGAGGTTGACAGGACCGCCGAGGAGATAGTCAAGATCTCGGCAGGCTCGCACAAGACATTGATCTGCAGTTTCATGGGCGCCGAGTCTGTAGAGAAGGCCGTGTCGGTGGTGGAGTCCGCCGGAATACCCAACGTCGAGTTCCCTGACAGGGCTGTGCAGGTCCTCGCCAGGATGTATGAGCGCTCGCTGCAAAAAGAGATGCCTCCATCAAAGCTTGTGCGTTTCGAGGTGGACAAGGAGCGGGTGAAACAATTATTCGAGGTTTACAGGAAGGCCGGCCAGATCCAGGTCGGGCCGGAGGACTGTCGCACTGTGCTCGGCGCGTACGGCATCAAGAACACGCCGTTCCTGGTGGCCACCGACTACGACCAGGCGAGAGATTTCGCGAAGAAGTCCGGCTATCCGGTTGCGCTGAAGATCGTGTCTCCCCAGATCCTGCACAAGACGGATGTCGGCGGTGTGGTTCTCGGCATCAAAGACGAAAGTTCTCTCGAGGAAGCTTATGAAGAGATAATGTCCCGGGTGCGGAGGCACATGCCGTCGGCCGAGATAGAGGGGGTCGGCATACAGAAGATGGTACCCGAGGGAAGGGAACTCATACTGGGCATGACAGAAGACCCCCAGTTCGGCCCGTTGATAATGGTGGGACTCGGAGGAATATACGTGGAGGCGTTCCAGGACGTAGCCTTCCGCCTTGCGCCGGTAAGCCCGGCCGATGCGAGCAGGATGCTGTGTGAGTTGAAGGCTTTCCGGCTCCTCGAAGGGGTACGAGGTGAGGAGCCTGCCGACGTGGCAGCCGTGGAGGAAGTGCTCCAAAGAGTGTCTCAGTTGGCCGTAGACCAGCCGGAGTTATCCGAAATGGACATAAACCCACTCATGGTCTACAATTCGGGCGGTGGTTACACCTGTGTGGACGTGAGAATGACCATCGGAGGTTAGTCTCGTGGCGGCGATCGTCGTTGTATCGACTGAGAGGTATTCCGGTAAGAGCAGTCTTATCGTAGGTATAGCCCTCGAGCTGATGGAGCGGGGTCTTAAAGTCGGCTATATGAAACCGGTGGGCAGTTACCCCATAAGGGTCAAGAACGAGAGGGTTGACGAGGACGCCTACTTCATCAGCGAGGCCCTCGGGCTCAAGGACTCGTTCGCCGATATATCTCCCTACTTCCTCACCTGGGATACTCTCGGGCGTTACATGCGCAAGAAGCCCGGTGAACCGCAGAGCAAGGTTATAAGCAGCTTCAAGCGGTTGTCGAAGGGCAGGGACCTCATGTTGATCGAGGGTGCCCAGTACTTCGTGCATGGGAAGATCCTCGGGCTCTCCTCTCTCGAGATATCAGGGATACTGAACGCAAGCGTGCTGTTGCTCGATACCTTCAACGAGGAGCTCACGGTGGACAGGATCCTGTCGGCAGGTGAATATTTCGGGGATGCACTCCTCGGTGTTGTAATCAACTGGGTGCCCGAGCGCCGCCTCTCGTTCGCCAGGAACCTGCTGCCCCGTTTCCTCTCCGAACACGGGATAAAGGTCATCGGTTCGATGCCGACCGACCGGGTCCTTCGCTCCATCACCGTCAATGACCTGTCGGAAGGCTTGAACGGGGAGATAATCTGTGCCTGGGACAAGGGTGAGGAGCTGATTGAGTCCATGATGGTGGGGGCAATGGGCCAGGAACAGGCACTGCGCCTTTTCAGGAAGCAGGCTAACAAGGTCGTTATAACCGGGGGAGACCGCTCCGACATCCAGCTCGCCGCGCTGCAGACGCCGACGAAATGCCTGGTCCTTACCGGCAGTCAAAGGCCGAGCCCGTTCGTTCTCGGCCAGGCGGAGGAGATCGGCGTGCCGATCATCCTCGTAAAGAACGATACCGCGACCACAGTGGAAATGGTTGAATCCGCAATCGGACATCAAAAGGTGCACAGCCCGAAGAAAATCGAAAGGGTAAGGAAGTTTGTAAGGGAGGAGCTCGATCTCGACCTCATGCTCGAGGAGACCGGTCTGTCGCCGGGTTCGGCGGCTTGAAGTGGGTGGAAAAGATATAGACCGTGTGAAAGAGCATGAAGACACACTAAAAGCCGTCGAAACCGTCCTCGGTTACCGGTTCCGTGACCGCTCCCTTCTTTTTCTGGCACTCTGTCACAAGTCTTATACGAACGAGCGGGGCTGGCCCCTTATCGAGTCGAACGAGAGGCTCGAGTTCCTGGGCGATTCCGTGGTAGAGCTCGCGGTCACCCACATGCTGTACGAGGATTTTCCCGAGGACTCGGAGGGTGAACTGACCAAGATCCGGGCGACTCTCGTCCAGCGGCGGGGCCTCGCAAGGACGGCCAAGCGGCTGGGGCTGGGAGACTTTGTTCTGCTCGGGAAGGGCGAGGAGGCGACAGGCGGCAGGCAGAAGCAGTCCATACTCGCGGATACTTTCGAGGCCGTCGTGGGCGCGCTCTACATCGACGGAGGGTTCAACGATGCACGCGGAATGGTCATCTCGTGCCTCGAGGGAATGCTCCATGAGATCATCAAGTGGGGAGCCGGCGATTACAAGAGCGAACTCCAGGAGCTCTCCGCCAAGAGACTCGGGGCTGCGCCGCGTTACATGGTGAGAGAGGAAGGTCCGGATCACTACAAGACTTTTCACGCTTCGGTCGAGGTCGGCGACAGCAGTTTCGGGCCGGTCACAGGCCCATCGAAGAAGGAGGCGGAGCAGGGTGCTGCACGGGTCGCCCTTTTGAAGCTCGGATGGATTGAAGGCACCGATGGGGGATATTGACGCAAACCGGTGCGTGCTCGGGGTCGATACCGGCGGGACCAAGACGGCCCTTGCCGCTGTCGACGGCCACGGCCGGATACTGTTCTCGAAAACGATCTCGTCACCTTCCACCGATGAGAAGATGATGGTCAAAGCCCTGCTCGACCTTGTGGACTGGGGCATATCGGAAAGTGCTAATAAAGGGCTCGATGTACGTGGAATCGGCGTTGGATGTGCGGGATTTATCCTCCGCGATGAAGGGATACTCGCAGAGTCACCCCACGTCACCTGGTCGATGGTTCCGCTGAAGCGGCTCGTGGGCGAGCATGCCGGGCTTCCGACTTTTCTCGACAACGATGCTAACGTCGCGGCCCTCGGTGAGCGTCTCGCGGGGGTGTGTCGCGGTGTCGATGATTTCGTCTATATCGCTATAGGGACCGGGATCGGGGGGGCTGTCTGCATCGGTGGAGAGGTCTACACTGGCCACCGTGGCACCGCCGGCGAGATGGGACACACGATAATCGAACCCGGGGGGCCGCTGTGCGACTGCGGCAACAGGGGATGCCTGGAGGCCGTCGCTGCCGGTACCGCCCTCGAGCGCGAGGCTGCACGGTTCATGGATGAGGACGAGACATCCATTCTCAGAAAGATGTGCGGGGGCGATCGGGGAAAGCTCACCGGAGAGATGATATCGGAGGCCGCGGAGGGGGGTGACCAGGCAGCGCTTGAAGCCTTTGACTACGTTGCCGGCTATCTGGGACTCGGCCTTGTCAACCTGATACATCTTTTCGACCCCGAGATGGTGGTGCTCGGTGGGGGCGTATCGCACTCGGGACACCTTCTGCTTGACAAGATAAGGGACGTAGTGAAGGAACGTGGCATCCCCGCTCTTGTAGAAGGGGCCACGATCGTCCTTTCCACACTGGGCCAGGATGCCGGGCTGGTAGGTTCTGCCGCCCTTGCATGGGAGGGTATCGGCAGGCTCTCATAGAAATACTACTCGGATTGTTTGTAATTCTGTGTTGGCTGATTTCGAACAGGTGAGATTTGTACCTTAAGTCGCTTGTGATAAGGGGATTCAAGTCTTTTGCGAGAAAGACGAT
>JAENXM010000095.1 GCA_016649525.1 Actinomycetota bacterium | reverse complement strand
GTAAACATAGGACTGCTGGGGTGCGGGACCATCGGGTCGGGGGTCTTCCACCTGATGGAGAAGAACTCGGCGGAGCTCGCCGAGGCGGCGGGGCGACCGCTGCGGGTATCGCGCATACTCGTGAAGGACCCCGATGAGAGCCGCCCGTTCCCCGCAGACAGGAGCCTGATGGTGACCGACACCGGTGCCCTCACCGGTGACCCGGACATAGACATCTTCATCGAGGTCATGGGCGGTGTCGAGCCTGCGCGAGCCATTGCGCTCGAGGTCCTGAGCCGTGGGAAGCACGTCGTCACCGCGAACAAGGAGCTCGTCGCCAACCATGGCCAAGAGCTGATGGAAGCGGCCGCGAAAGCGGGTTCACAGGTGCGGTTCGAGGCTAGCGTGGGCGGCGGTATCCCCTTAATCCGGCCTCTCGAGGAATCGCTGGGTGGCGACAACGTAGAGAAGATAATGGGCATCGTCAACGGGACGACCAACTACATCCTCACCCGCATGAGCGAAGAGGGAAGCACCTACGCGGAGGCCCTGGCCGAGGCTCAGAAGCTGGGTTATGCGGAGGCCGACCCCTCCGCCGACGTGGATGGCGCCGACGCCGCGAGCAAGCTCGCGATACTCTGTTCGATAGCTTTCAAAGTGGGAGTTACTGCGGACCAGGTGTACCGTGAGGGCATCAGGGATATCAGGCCGGACGACCTCGAAAACGCGAGGGAGCTGGGTTATGCCGTGAAGCTGTTGGCCATCGCCTCAGCGGAGGACGACGGCATCTCCGCGCGTGTCCATCCCACGATGATACCTCTGGGGCACCCGCTCGCCAGCATATCCGGGAACTTCAACGCCATCTTCGTCATCGGCGAATCGGTCGGAGATCTGATGTTCTTCGGTCAGGGCGCCGGTCCGCTTCCTACTGCCACTGCGATTCTGGGGGACGTGGTCAACATAGTGAGGGATCTCGGTAGCCCCACGGTCTCGGACCGTTCTTACTGGTCTAGGCCGGGCGAGGTGAAATCCATGGACGAGGTCATCACCCGGTTCTACATGGTGCTGCGGGTCGTTGACCGGCCCGGGGTCCTCGCCAAGATCGCCGGTGTCTTCGGCGATAACCAGGTGAGTCTCGAGAGCGTCGTCCAGAAAGGCATCGGGGACCAGGCGCAGATCGTGCTGATCACCCACGAGGTGATGGAGCGCAACTTCCTGGCCGCGAGGGAAGGCCTCGAGGGGCTTGACGTCGTGCTGGAGATACCGAGCGTTATAAGGGTCGAGTCGGGCTAGAGGGATCCCCGGGAGGTTCTGTGAGTTCCGGTGTCGGAGGTGACCGGCCACGCTGGCGCGGGGTCATAGAGGAATACCGTGAGTACCTTCCCGTGAGCGGGGAAACACCGGTGGTGACCCTCCTCGAGGGCAACACTCCCCTTATCCGCGGGCGCCGCCTTTCCGAAATGCTTTCCGCCGAGGTCTACTTGAAGTACGAAGGCACGAACCCGACTGGTTCGTTCAAGGACCGCGGGATGACGGTCGCTATCAGCAAAGCGCTGGAGGAAGGCGCGAACGCCGTGATATGCGCTTCCACCGGCAATACGAGCGCATCGGCGGCAGCCTATGCGGCGGCGGCGAGGCTCCGCTGCATAGTCGTTATTCCGAAGGGAGCGATAGCCCTCGGCAAGCTGTCACAGGCGCTAATGCACGGCGCCCGGGTACTCGCCGTCGAGGGCAACTTCGACGACGCGCTCTCCGTGGTGCGCAGGGTGGCTGAGGAAAACCCTATCGTGCTGGTGAACAGCCTCAACCCTTACAGGATCGAGGGCCAGAAGACCGGCGCGTTCGAGATATGCGACAGCCTCGGGCGCGCGCCGGACGTGCACGCCATCCCCGTCGGGAACGCGGGAAATATCACCGCTTACTGGAAGGGATACACCGAATACGCGGATGCGGGCAAGATAACGTCGCCTCCCCGGATGCTCGGGTTCCAGGCCGAAGGGGCAGCCCCCATCGTGCGCGGGCACCCCATACCTGAGCCCGAGACCATAGCGACGGCGATAAGGATCGGGAACCCGGCGTCATGGAAGGGTGCCGAGGCGGCGGCCAGGGATTCGGGCGGAAAGATAGACATGGTGAGCGACAGGGAGATACTCGACGCCTACCACCTCCTTGCATCCGAGGAGGGGCTCTTCGTCGAGCCCGCGTCGGCGGCATCGGTGGCCGGCCTCATCAAGGCGAGGTCGAGTGGTGATGTCGAAAGCGGAGCGCTCGCCGTCTGCATCCTGACGGGCCACGGTCTGAAGGACCCGGAAAGAGCGATCAAAGAGTCAGAAGAGCCGCCGGTCGTACAACCCACTCCGGAGGCGATCCTGGACTAGGCGCTGGCCAGGGAAGGGTGAGCTTTGCAGAAGATGAAGATCGCTGTTCTGGTGCCCGACGGCGCCGCGGACCTGCCGCTCGATCAGCTTGATGGAAAGACCCCGCTCGAGGCAGCGAACATACCCAACACGGACAGGGTCGCGGTGCTCGGTGCTACCGGCACCGCCCGCATGGTGCCGGCCGGCATGCCCGCCGGGAGCGATGTCGCGAACCTGTCGCTCTTCGGCTACGACCCATCCGAGCACTACGGCGGCCGCGGCCCGATAGAGGCCGCCAACCTCGGCATTTCCGTTCCATCCGGATGGACCGCTTTCAGGTGCAACCTCGTCGCGACCGACAGCGGGAGGATGCTTGACTACAGCGCCGGACACATCGGCCAGCAGGAGGCGGGGGAGGTGATGGCGGCGCTCGAGGAGAAGCTCGCGGACGAACAAACGAGGTTTCACCAGGGAAAGTCCTACCGCAACATCATGCTCATCGAGGGAGACTACAGCGGGCTCGAGTGTACCGCTCCCCACGACATAACCGGGGAGCCGCTCGAGGGGAACATGCCGGAGGGCCCCGGCTCCGAGCGAATCATCGAGCTTATGAAGAGGTCCCGCGACGTGCTGCGCGGGCTCGATGTCAACGAGCGCCTTGCCGCGGCCGGCCGGCCGAAGGCTGACATGATATGGCTCTGGGGCCAGGGAGTGAGCATGGAGCTCGAGTCCTACAAGGAGCGGTTCGGCCTGAGCGGAGGGGTTATCAGCGCGGTCGACCTGGTCAACGGGCTCGGCAGGCTCATGGGCCTCCGGCCGATCGAGGTCCAGGGCGCGACCGGTTTTCTCGACACGAACTACGCCGGTAAGGGGCAGGCGGCGGTCGAGGCGCTGTCGGGGGATGACTTCGTCTACGTCCACGTGGAGGCGCCGGACGAGGCCTCGCACATCGGTGGCATAGAGGAGAAGGTCAAGGCGCTGGAGCGTTTCGATTCATTTGTCGTGAAACCGGTGCTCGACTTCCTTTTCGAGCAGGGTGATTTCCGCCTTCTCGTGTGTCCCGACCACCCGACGCTGATATCCACGCTCACCCATGACGCGTCGCCCGTCCCTTTCGCGGCGTGCGGGGTCGGCATACCGGAGGGCGGCTCGACCTCGTTCTCGGAGGCGGAAGCAAGGGAGGGGCGGTTCCGTATCGAGCAGGGCTGGAGGTTGATGTCCTACCTGTCAGGCAAGAGCCCTTGGCCAGCTTGAGGAAGATATGTTTGAATAGGATGCGTCGAGGATTCAGCGATTAGAGAGGTTGAACGGTGGAAACGACAATGAAAGGGAAAGGGCTGCGCATTGCGCATATCTCGGACATCCACGTCGGCTCCTTTCACTTCGTCTCCAATCTCTTGAACCGGGCCGTTGTCGAGATAAACGAGATGGAACCGGACCTCGTGATGGTAACGGGCGACCTCACCAACGAGGGTTTCCGCCAGCAGTACTCGGCGGTCCGTGCGTACCTCAACAACATCGAGTGCGAGACGATGTCGGTCATCCCGGGTAACCACGATTCCAGGAACGTCGGGTACGTGCACTTCGAGGACTTCTTCGGCTCGCGCAACAGCGCCGTCTACCTGCCGGGCGTAACGGTAGTAGCCCTCGACTCCTCCCAGCCGGACCTCAACGAGGGCAGGCTCGGGCGGCAGAACTACAGGTGGATGGTGGAGAAGTTCACGAAGCCGGATGATTTCAAGATAGTGGCGCTTCACCATCACCTGCTACCCCTGCCCGGGGCGGGGCGGGAGCGCAACATCATCGAGGACGCGGGCGACTTCCTCCAACTACTGGTCGAGCAGGGGGTTAACCTGGCTTTGTCGGGGCACAAGCATGTCCCACATGCCTGGCGTTTCGAGGACTTCTATGTGGTGAACGCCGGAACCGTCTCTTCCCTTAGGGTAAGGGGCTACGCGAGGCCATGCTATGAGGTATTGGATATATACGCCGATAGATGTGTCGTGACCAGGAAGTTTCCTTTCGGTGAGAGCGTCGAGGTCGTCTCGTTCCCCAAGGAGACAAAGCCCCCTTCTCCGAAAAAATCGTCGGCGACGGAACGGCTGGTCATCTGATCGCCATTTCATCCATACGGAGAATCCATTGAAAAAAAGAACTGATAGCGGGATTTCCGCAATCGCGCTCGTGGACGGAGAACATTACCCTGACGTGATTCGCGATGCGCTGCGGTACCTCGAGGAGGAGGCCGGTTATCGGCTTACCGCGATCGTATTCCTCGGCGGCACGGAGAAGCTCGCCGACATCTCCCAGCTTTCGTACCGCGACCTTCCTGTCTATTCCGGCTCCGGGGGCATCGAGGACTTGAGGCGCGCAGTGGAAGGGAATCCGGCGGAAGTAATTCTGGATCTATCAGACGAGCCCATACTCGGCTACCGGGAGAGGTTCGCCCTGATATCGGAGGCCCTCTCGCGAGGGGTCTCTTACCGGGGCGGCGATTTCTACTTCGAGGCTCCCAGCCGGCCTTTCATATGCGCCAAGCCCGCGATCGGCGTCTGGGGCTCGGGCAAAAGGGTTGGAAAGACCGCCGTGTCCGGGTACCTGGCGAGGTACCTGGCCGAGAAAGGTGCTCGTCCCTGCGTGCTCACTATGGGAAGGGGGGGGCCGGCCGAGCCGGAGCTCCTCGCCAGACCGGAGCAGATAAAAGACCCCTACCTGAGGCGCAGGGTGGAGCAGGGGTTCCACGCGGCGAGCGACCATTTCGAGGACGCAATGATGGCGAACGTCGTATCCGTAGGATGCCGCCGCTGTGGCGGCGGGATGGCGGGCGAGCCTTTTTACTCAAACGTTGAGAAGGGCGCGGTTATCGCGTGCTCGCAGGAATGCGACGTCGTGGTTTTCGAGGGGAGCGGCGCCGCGATTCCGCCGGTCGGAGTTGACGCCGTACTACTGGTCGCGTCGGCGGTTCAGCCCCTCGAGTACCTGCTCGAATACCTCGGGCGGTACCGGCTATTGCTTTCTGATGTAGTTGTGGTTACAATTTGTGAAGATTTCTTGGTATCCAGCGATAAGCTGCGTAGCGTCATAGATGGAATCCTTTCCATCAATCCCAGGGCAAAGGTCGTAAAGACTGTATTCAGGCCTAGGCCGATTGGGGACCTCCAGGGGAAGAAGATATTCCTGACCAGCACGGCGCCCCGGGAAGCGGTAGATGTGCAGGCGGGGCATCTCGCGAAGGAGCACGGCGCGGTCGTGGTGGGGGTTAGCTCCAACCTCGCCGACAGGGAAGGACTTGAGAAGGACCTGGAGGGAGCTGCCGGGGCCGAGGTGATGGCGACGGAGCTGAAAGCGGCAGGTGTGGATACAGTGTCCATGTTTGCGGAGCGACAGGGCAAGGAATTGATATATATAGAGAACATCCCCGTTTCCGTTGATGGAAACCTGGAAGAGGAGATAGACCACCTGGTGGCACTGGCCCGGGATAGATTCCCCAGGAGGTAGTCGGGACCTTACAACGACCCGTAAGCGGTTCTTTTTAAGTAGTCCATCCCAAAACGAAATCGATAGCCTGGTTGCTTGATAGGTGAAAATGCCTGAAAGACTGCAGAAGATAGTGATAGTGGACGAGGAGCACCGCCTGCCCTACTCCAAGGGCTTGATGGCCACATCCATGATGGCCACCGGCCTGCCGCCGGACCAGGCTTATAACATCGCCTCCATGGTCCACGAGGCGCTCAGGGACGAGGGGAAGCCCGAGGTCACGATGGAGCACGTGCGCAGGGCGACCGAGCGCATACTCGAGAGCGAAGTAGGGACGGAGTACGTGGCCATATATCGTAAGTGGCAGTCGCTCGAGAACCTTGACCGTCCGATCATCATCCTCATGGGAGGCGCTACCGGCGTCGGCAAGTCCACCGTGGCCACGATGCTGGCCGCGCGGTTCGGCATAACGCGACAGGTATCAACGGATGTCATCCGGGAGGTAATGCGCTCGATGCTGGATCCCGAGCTCATGCCGGTGCTCTACAGCTCGTCGTTCAGCGCGTTCGAGGCGCTTCGCCTACCGCTGCCTCGCGCCACGGACAAGGTCATCGTCGGCTTCCTGGAGCAGGCGGCGATGGTCTGGGTCGGCATACGGGCACTTATCGCGCGGGCCGTCGTGGAGAGAACCAACTTCATAATCGAGGGCGCGCATGTG
>JAENXM010000056.1 GCA_016649525.1 Actinomycetota bacterium | reverse complement strand
TATTCGCCTACGTCCCGCCGTTCCCGAACTTCTTCGGGTTCGAGCCTGTAAGCATCTGGGTGTGGCTGTTCATGTTCGCCATGATACCCGTGCCGCTGATCGCCGACGAGTTGAGGAAGGTGGTCGTGAGGTGGCGGATAAGGAAAAAAGAAGTCAGAGAGGGGCCTTTAAAGGAAGAGGAGCCGCCCCTTGAGGAGGCCGCCTGAGCCGCGGGGAGACCGCGGAACCGGCCGTCATGCAAATAGGATTCTAGTTCGGAGGAAAGGATCATGCACGTAGTCATCATGGGTTGCGGAAGGGCGGGTTCCCGCCTTGCCAGGCGGCTAGAGCACCAGGGGCACAGCGTCGCGGTCATCGACAAGGACCCCAGATCGTTCCACCTGCTCGACGTCGACTTCAAGGGGAAGAAGGTAAAGGGAGTGGGGTTTGACGCCGAGGTACTGGTTGATGCCGGAATCGAAAAGGCAGACGCTTTCGTCGCCGTGGGGAGCGGCGATAACTCGAATATCGTTTCCTCCGTCATAGCCAAGGACGTCTTCCACGTTCCCAGGGTCATAACCCGCATCTACGACCCGAGAAGGGCGAACATATACCGCCGTTTCGGCATACCCACCGTATCGCCGGTGAGATGGGGCGTGAACAGAATCCTGGACCTGCTCTTCCTCGAGCACTCTCATTCAAGAGACACCTTCGGGAACGGGGAGGTCGAGCTGATGGAATTCGAACTGCCAGGAAACCTCGCCGGAAGGAGCGTGCGCGACTTCGAGATACCGGGAGAGCTCCACGTCGCGACCATCGAGAGGTTCGGCCAGGCATCCATGCCGCTGGCCGGCACCAGGTTCGAGAAGGGCGACCTTCTGAATGTGCTGGTCTCCAGGGCGAGCATGCAGAAGTTCAACAAGATGTTCTTCATGGTCTGATGATGACGGGAGGTCAGAAAATGCGAGTGATAATAGCGGGCGGAGGTGTGGTTGGCTCGTTCCTCGCCCAGGTGCTTCACGAGAAGTTCGAGGTGACCATCATCGACAGCAGCAAGGAGAAGTGCGACGTACTCTCTGCCTCACTCAAAGGCGCGAAGGTGATCTGCGAGGACGCCTGTGAGCCCTGGGTACTCGAGTACGCTGGTATCGCGGACGCCGACCTCGTCCTGGCGGTGACCGGAGACGACGAGGACAACCTGGTCATCTCATGCCTGGCCAAGTACGAGTACGACGCTCCCAAGGTAATCGCCAGGGTAAACAACCCGAGGAACCGCTGGCTTTTCACCAGAAGCTGGGGGGTGGACGTGGAGGTCAGCACCCCGGACATAATCGCGAAGATAATAGAGGAGGAGACCACCCTGGGGGAAGTGGTGACCTTGATGAAGCTCCAGGCGAGCGATGTGAGCCTGGTCGAGATAACCCTTACCCCAGACTCCGATGCGCTGGGGAAGCCGCTCGCCAACCTCGCGCTCCCACTCGACACCCTCATAGTGACGGTGGTCAGGGAAAACGCGATGACAATCCCGAGGGCCGAGACCGTACTCCAGCCCGACGACAGGGTTCTCGCGATCACGAACGTCGACAACCAGAAAGCCCTCGAGGCCATCCTGGGACACCACTGAGGCCCGGCGTGACCGGCTCCTCGAATAACGGGAACCGCGGAGTGGGGAATCATTAGATTCTGAAGAACCTGACGCGGACGAGCCCTATTCCACGAACTCGCCGATCACCATGTAGCGGACCTGCTCCCCGATATCGACCGCGTGGTCGGCTATCCTCTCCAGGAACCGGGCGACCATGACAACGCGTATCGTCAGCTCCAGCTCCTCCTCGCTCTCCCTGTCGTAGCTCGTCAGAAAGGTGCGGTTGATCTTGTCGACGGTATCGTCCATATTAGAGCTCCATCCAACCTAATAATAGTAACATCTATAGTGCCGCATTGGCGGCTGGGTTTGACGCGGCACTTAATGCTTGACCGCTACTTAATCCCGCGGTTGTGCAGTTGCCGCGCCTAGTTATATGATTTCATGTGCACGCGCTGGACAACAGTTTGACCGGGCGTACAAAATATTAACCACGTACCATTTCTTGGAGGTGAGCTTATGGCGGAACAGGAGAGAATCGTGGTAACCGCGGTGGTCCCCCTCGACTACACCTACAACTACCGGGTCGGCCCCTACCTGGAGAGGTACATCCAGGAACTGGGGGGCAAGAAGATCATGGCGATAAAGTGCGGGGGGTGCGGCAAGGTGGTCGTCCCGCCGCGGAAGGTCTGTGGTGAGTGTAACCGCGTGATGGACGAGTGGGTGGAGGTAGGACCGGAGGGAACGGTCGAGAATTACACGGTCGGCCACGTCACTTTGAACAAGGGCCTGATTGAGCCCGCCGACCCGCCGGTAACGCTTGCCCTGATCAAACTCGACGGGGCCACCTCGTTCCTCGCGGGCGAGGTCAGGGGGATCGATCCGGCCGACCTCAAGAACGGCCTTCGTGTCAAGGCCGTATTCACCGACCCCGCCGAGAACAGCCTTACGGACCTTGATCACTTCGAGCCGGCAGGTTGAGGAGGTGAAGAGATGGAAAGAAAAGTCGCTATCATAGGCCAGGCCCAGACAAAGCACAGCGAGGACATCGGCATGCCCCGCGAGCGCATGCTGTTCGAGCTCGTAAAGGGCCTTTTCGGACAGTTCGGAATCACGCGGCACGACATCGATACCTTCGTACTCTGCTCGAACGATTTCCAAGTCGGCCGCACCATAAGTAACGTGTTCGAGGATACCCCTGTTGGCGCCTACATGAAGGACGAGACAAAAGTCGAGGCGGACGGCGTTTGGGCGGTCACTTATGCAACAACGAGGATCCTTTCTGGGATATACGACACTGCCCTGGTTGTGGCGAACAGCCTCGGCGGCTCCGAGTTCAGGCCTTACCTCATAATGGACTATCAACTCAACCCCACCTACGACAGGCAACTGGGGTTCCTGAACGAACTGTCGACCGCTGCATTGCAGGCGCGAAGCTACATGGACAAGTACGGGATGACCGACGCTCAGCTCGATATGATAGCAGCCAGGCTCCTTCGCAACGCGGCAAAGAACCCTAACGCGCTGCAGGCCAAAGCGGACGCAACCCCGGGGTACGTCGCAGGGTCAGATTACCTGTACGAACCCCTGCGTAAACTGCACTGCTACCCGTTCACCGACGGAGCGTGCGCGCTTCTTCTCGCCTCGGCGGAGAAGGCAAAGGACCTCACGGATAACCCTGTCTGGATCGCGGGAATGGGCGACTCGATCGAATCATACTATGTCGGCGAGAGGGACCTATTCCGGTCACGTTCGACCAGGCTTGCGGCGGAGAGGGCCTACAAGATGGCCGGCATCTCGGACCCCATGGGCCAGATAGACGTCGCCGAGGTTAGCACAAAGTTCGCGCACCAGGAGCCGATCATATGCGAGGCGCTGGGTCTGTTCGAAGAAGGCAGCGGGGGCGAGGTTGCCGATAAGGGGCTGTCCGAGATCGACGGCGAGATGCCTGTTAGCCCGTCCGGGGGCGGTCTGGGAGCGTATCCGTTCAGCGCCGCGGGGGCAATCTGTGTGGCGGAATGCTTCCGTCAACTGACCGGTAGCGCCGGTGACGCCCAGGTGGCGAATGCCGGCGCGGCGGTCGCGCACGGGCAGGACGGCTTCTGCGCCCAGCATAACGCGGTGATAGTCCTCAGCAAAGAGGAGGGATGATATATGAGAAACGTCGCTATCATCGGGGTCGGCTATACCCCGGTATTCGTCAGCAAGCGGAAGGACGTCAACATCGTGGAGATGATAAGTGAAGCGGTGGACGCCGCCTTCCGTAACACCAACCTGACCCCTGAAGATATCGATTCCATCACCTTCGGGAACATGCAGACGTTCGAGGGGTTGAACCTTCCCCACCTCTGGGCCAGCGAGCACATCCGGGCGCTCGATAAGCCGACCATACGCATAAGCACCGGAGGAACCACCGGTATGTCCACTCTGCAGGCAGCCTACTACCAGGTGGCGAGCGGCCTTCACGACGTTGTAATGGCGGTCACCTGGGAGAAGCAGTCGGAGGGCGACAGCCAGGTGGGACTCACCGGTATCGTGATGCCAGAGGCCATGGTGATGATACAGCACGGGATGGACCTATTCGGCGGCAGGGGCATGGCAGGCATGGGCGGTGGCTCCACAGGTGCGGCCTCCTACCAGGCGATGAGCTACCTGCACCATTCCGGGGCTTCACCGGAGCACATCGACAAGATGGCCGCGCTTGAGCGCACCAACGCGTCCAAGAACCCGTATGCGCACCTGCGAAAGGTCACGACCGTCGAGGACATCCAGGCGACCCCTTTTATATCCTGGCCGCTCCGCTACGGGCACACGTGCCCCACGAGTGACGGCGCGACCGTTGCTATTGTCGCGTCCGAGGAAAAGGCGAAGAAGCTCGCCGACCAGGTGGCGTGGATAACAGGTGTCGCTTCCTGTACATCCGACCCGACCACGGCCAACCTCATCGAGGGGCAACTAACCGATTCCGCAGAGCAGCAGCCGGCCCGCATCGCCTCGGAAAAAGCGTTCGCCATGGCGGGAATCAAGAATCCCAAAAAAGAGATCGACATGGCGGAGCTCTACAACGGGTTCGCCCACCAGTCGCTGATGTGGCTCGAGAAGCTAGGGCTCTGCAAGGAGGGCGAGGCCCACAAGATGCTCGACAAGGGCGCCCTCGACATTGAAGGTGAGCTGCCCACTAACGCGAGCGGCGGCGTCTTCTCGACCAACGCGATAGGCGCATCCGCCATGAACCGTCCGGCCGAGTGCGCACTGCAGATAATGCGCAAAATCGAGGGTGAGCACCAGATTCCCAAGAAGGTGAGGAACGCGCTTGCCCACGGCTGGGGTGGGCTTTTCCAGTACGTGACGGTAGTGATCCTCAGCGACGAGCCGCGCAAGGCCAAGTGATACCGGAGGTGTATGAAGTGGCATTTGAAATGGGACCGGAGACGAGGCAGGTGCAGGGTACCTGGGACGTCACCACTTATAGATACAAGATAGAGGGCAAGGGTATGAAGTTACTCTGCGATGCCATGAAGGAGAAGAAGATCCGAGGCATCCGCTGCAACGAGTGCAGGACGGTGTACGTTCCCGGCCCCACCTTCTGCCGAAAGTGCCACATCGATATCGACGAGGTTGTGGAGGTCAAGGACACGGGCGAGGTAGGCACCTTCGCTGTCCTAATGGCTGACATGCGGGGTAACCCGGTTGACACAGAACGGGTCTCCGCCCAGATCAAACTCGACGGGGCCGATACATGGCTCGGCGGGACAATCGAGGGCATCGACTGGCACGACGTAAAGATCGGGATGAGGGTAAAGGCCGTCTGGGCTGACAACCCCGAGGGCAAGCTTAGCGACATCGATCACTTCGAACCTGCATAAAGACGGCCCGAAGGCACGGTCACGAGTCGGCCAGTGAAGCCTCGTACATCCTAGTGAAGTGGTCCATCTCCGGGGTCATCAACCGCTCGGGGCGACGGACCACCTCAAACCTTGCGTACTCCCTGAAACGGAGCACGGGCCATCCCCTCTTCCACGCCGCACGCCTCAGCTTCACCTGCGGGTTCACCATCACCGGGTGTCCGACCGCCTCCAGAAGTGGGAGGTCGCTGGCGCTGTCCGAATAGAAGTAGCAGTCGGAAAGGTCCGCACCGTGGGCGGCGGCGTATTCCACCGCCATCTCGAGCTTTCCCTCCATGAAAGCGGTGGGACCCTCGAGCTCTCCGGTTATGCGGCCCCCCTTCACGGGAATGGGGGTAGCGATCACATCGTCAGCTTCGAGCTGGGCCCGGACCCTTTCGGCGATGTATTCTCCGGCGGCTGTAGCGACAACTGTTCTTTGGCCCTTTTCCTTGTGCGACCTGATCAGGTCAACCCCTCCCTGGTAAAGGCGGGGCATTACGGCTTCCTCGAAGCCTTTGTCCATCAGCTCTATCATCTTCAGCACCGGGTACTGCCCCATCATATCGAGGATCTTGCGGTAGACCTCCCGCCGGGGAAGGCGGTTCAGTCTGTAAAGGATCGAGTACCATGCGACCCAGAAGAGGCCCATTGGCTTCATGTAACCCCGCCTCACCATGGCGCGGGCGTAGAGGCTTCCGTTCGAACCGTCGAGAAGGGTATGGTCCAGATCGAAAAACGCTATGACGTTCTTACCGTCGATTATCATCAACCGCCTATCCGCTCCAGCATGTCGGCCGCCAGCGTCGCCATCCCACAGTTCCTACCGTGGTACGCCGGACGGAGGGCGGCCACCATCATCTCGAGCAGGAACTCGTTTGTCTTCGGCGGACCCTTTTTTTCTACGGCAAGGCAGAGCGCGTACCCGGCTTGTAGACCTTCTTTGGAGAACTGTCTTCCCTTCTCAGGGAAAGGAGGATGGCGCCACCGATGATCAGCAGTACCGAGAAAAGCCGGAGCGTGACCATTGTGCCGCCCGTCGGGAACGGCTCCCTGAACGCCAGGAACCCGACCACGATAGGTATCAGGTTGCTGAACCCGGTAACAAGGGGAACAACGACGATGGCCATTCCCCTCTGGAGCGCGGTCTGGAAAAGCACCATGCTTATGATCGTGATGATAATCGCCATCCAGAAGTACGATGAGTAGATAAAGCCGGCGATACGGTACTCTCCCCACCTGTTACCTATGTCCGTCCAGGCAATCTTGGTGAGGATCGCGGTGAGGCCGACGAGAAGCCCGACGCCTATCCCGAGAAGCGAGGAAGCTCTCTCGTCCTTTCTTATGAAAGCAGCGACGAGGCTCGAGGCCGAGACCAGCAGCATAAGGATTATGAAGAACCACAGGACAACAGGTCGATAAGCCAGTGCCGTACCGGGAGTCTTGAAAAGGGTCACGCTCAACATGGCAACACCGATTACAATCGAGATGATACCGGCCCAGTCAACGAACGCGGCCCTCTCCTTGAGGCGGGTAACGGCGAGGATGACGAGCAGGCAGATACCCGACGCGTTGATGGGTTGAACGACAGAAAGCGGGGCAAGCCCGACGGCGACGTTGTGCGTCCACGCGCCCAGAATCTGCAGACCCTGCGCTTTCAGCCACGGGCTGCAGTTTGCGAAGGCCCTTATCGTCCGGAACGCTGACTCCTCGCCGATGCGAGGGAGGTTATCAAGCTCCCTCTTCATGATGTAGTTGCTGTAGTTTATGAGTATGGTCGCCGCGAGCGCGAGCACCGCACCGAGCGCCAGGCGCATCCTTATCCTCCCGTGTTTGAAAAGATTCTAACTGAATCCGCGAAAGGACGTAAGAAAGACAATCAGAAAAGTGTGCCTGGTCTCAGCGGATTGAAGCAGCGCCTATGCTACCCTGGCGGCCGAGTGAAACTGGACAGCCTGGCATACACGCTTGAAATCGCAGGGCTTGGTGATGTACTCGTTGAACCCGGCGGCAAGTGACTCCCGTCGGACATCAGGGTCGCTCACCGCGGTCAACGCTATGATGGGTGTCTTTGTGTCGTTGAGATTCTGCCTAATGTGGCGGCAGACATCAACACCGTCTATGTCCGGCATCCGGATATCAAGAATGACCGCTGAGGGACTGCTTACGGTGATCTCCTCGATCGCGCCAATGCCGCCGAAGGCGCAGGTAACATCGTATCCGGCCATTCGCAGGTATAGCTCCAGACTCCTTACCATGTCATGGTCATCATCTACCAGCAAAACGCGCTTTGTCTCGGATTCCATAACCATGGGCCCCCCTATATGCCACTTGCACTTACATTATACCAATATATGTTTCAACCTGCCAGACCTTAAACCTTCACATAACAAAGGTGCCAGACACCGATGCAGTATCAAGACGCGACTTTTTCGCCGAGTTTCTTACGCGCGATCTTTACCATGTCTTCGCATACGTACTCGCGGCACACGGTAGGCTGGAAACGCACCTTGAGGATGCAGTGCCCGGTCGCAGGATCGCGGTAACGGCAGGGATCCGCCCACATCCAGTCCCTCTTGAAGCCGAAGCGCTCCTTCTCGTCGTCGAGCAGGGCTATACGACCCTCAACGTTCGGCCTCTCGCAGCACCAGCCCTCGCAATCCGCGCACGCCTCCCGGCTCAAGCCCTGGCAGGTGCGGCAGAGATGGGGCTCCATGTCTTCGTAGACCTTGTTGAACTCTCGCCCGCAGGCATCGCACTTTACCGTCATGTATATTCCCGCGCTGGAATCGGTTCGCGGATAGTGATTCTATCGTATTTGAAGGACCGTTGGAACAGGAAAAGAGAGTCCGTTTGCCGGTCGGTCAGGACCCGCTACTTCTGCAGGTACCTGGGGCGAAGCCTTAAAACCGGCTCATCTTTTGTACCCCTGCCGGCTACAGATGAACCGGCCGTCTGGCCGAGCGATGATGCAAGCACACCGAGAGAGTCGGTTGCGCCTCCCTTGCCATCGTAGGTATTGATGTACATCGCGCGCTCACAGACTACGTACCCCTCGCTCTCGACCTTCGTCGAGACGCTCCCTCTTACGAAATCGTTGACGTGGCAGGTCGCCCTGGTAGCCGGTGGTAGGATCCCGCTGGGTCCCTTCACCGGGCCGCCCGGTGTCATGAAGGTCAACTGCACGAAAGCATTCTCCTCGGTATCGGGATTCACGACCAGCACCCACTCGTCGAAACCGGGCAGGGTGCAACCCTCTGGGAGGTACCACGAGGTGCTGGCGTACTCAGATCCGGGCGCGTTATGGGCTCCCCGCTTCCCGTCGGGAGTGTTTATATACATGGCGCGCTCGACAACCACCTTCTCGTCCTCGCTCTCCGTGAAGATCATCGTCGATACGTCAGAGTACGGTATGTAATCGTTCACGCGAACCGACAACCTGGTGCCAGGGTATACGGTCCCTTCCGGACCATACCCGTACCCGTAAGGAGTAAGGAAGTAGAATCTCACGTTGGCGGGGACGTCGGTCGGGTTCTGCACTAGGACCCACTCCTCGAAACCCTCCCAGGTAGCACCTTCGGCAAGACCCCACCCGCTGTTGGCCTCATTGAGTCCCATGGAGTTGTGACACCCCCGCCTGCCGTCCGGCGTGTTTATGTACATGGAACGCTCCGCGACCACACCCTTCCCGGGAGTCGTGCAGGTAACGGTCGTGGAGACATCCGCATGCGGGATATAGTCATTGACATGGACGGTCCCCCTCGTGAAACCGGCGAGGTTCAAAGAAGGCCCTGACACATTTCCCCCGGGGGTCTGAAAGGTCAGCCGGACACTGACGGGACTGCTGTTAGGGTTCATCACCAGAACCCATTCGTCGAAGCCCGGCCAGGTCGCGCCCTCGGCGAGGTACCAGACGCCGGCTGCGGCCGGCGACGCGGCCGAGTCGTGGGAGCCCCATTTCCCGTCAGAGGTGGAAACGTACATGGCACGCTCCGCGCATACCGGTACACCGTTCGTAACGGAAACCGACGTGGCGACGTCCTGGTCCGGTACGAACTCGTTCACGTGGACACTGTAACGGCTCTGGCCGGGTACGCTGAAGTTCGGACCGTTGACGCGGCCCCCTGGTGTGAAGAAAGTCACCGAGACTGCCGAGGGCTCACCGTTCGGGTTCTGGACAAGCACCCACTCGTCGAAGCCCGGCCACGTCGCACCCTCGGCGAAAAGCCAGCCGGTCGCCTCCTGAGGGTCGGACGGCCCGACCTCAAAGGGATTTCCGTTCGACCTCCCGCTGTCCCAGTCG
>JAENXM010000309.1 GCA_016649525.1 Actinomycetota bacterium | reverse complement strand
GGCTTTATTCGTGCTCTTGATCGTCAGTCTTGTGGGAGTTGCGCTCATAGTGGTCGGGACCTCCGAGGTGAACCTTTCGGCGCGGAGCAAAATGATGGAAAGGGCCTACTCGATTGCCGAAGCCGGCATAGACCGCGGAGTAGCTGAGGTCGACAACGACAGGGACCTTGCGAACAGCAGGACGAATACGGAGGAGCTGGAGCCCCCCTATCTTTTGTGGCAACGGAGCGAAGAATTTCCCGGCGACGAGCACGGTGAATATGATGTAAGCATCTACTACGATACGAGCAACCCGACTGAAACAGGGGGAACTGACGGCCCCTGGACCGGAGATCCGTCCTACAAAAGAATCATGTCCACCGGGACATACACGTCGGGCGTCAAGAGCGTGGAGCGCACTATCGAGATCAAGGCGTATATACCGGCATTCGAGCAGGAGAGCTACGACGAGGCCTTCGATTACTGCATATTCAACGGGTTTAACGCCAGGTCGGACGAAAGCGGCATATGGCCGAGCGACGATGACAACAATCCTGCCCCCTTCAGCGCGGGCCAATTCACCTTTGATGGGAGTACACCGTACGGGGGACATGCCCCAAAGGGGGCCTTGTATACCCGTGGTGACCTGCAGTTGACGATGACTGGTTTGGACGGCAGTTCGGACGAACGTAATACTGTTACGGTCAAAGGGAACGTAGTGGCCACAGGCGACATAACAGTCACGAATACAGAAAGCTCATACTCGGACATGATAGTCGGAGAGGATATCGACGATAAAGTGGTGGCCGGCCTCGATGGTACGGGGAAGGTGACCGTCAATGCCGTGGGGGCGCTGGGGCTGCTGGAAAGAACCCAAAAAGTGGATATTAACGCGACTCTGTGCGCTGCGGGTGATATAGACATAGTGGGGGAGTATGGTCTCGAGAGTTACGAAATCGGCGATATCAAGTCGGGCGGAAACGTGACGGTCAGCCGGGCTATGAACACCCCGTTAGCGGTGGGCAATGTACTCTCCACCGGGAAGACGGGGGTTGAGAGCCTGATGGCGTACCAGATTGTGGTAAACAGCATAAGGGCGGGGGAGTATGAAGGTGATACAACTGTATGGGATGTTCCCGGCCTGCGTTTCAGAAACGTCGGTGTGTTGCTGGCTTCTGCCGTTTGCCAGAGTATTCAAGTGACGGGCATATCTCCGTACAATGACCCGGGGGAGGAATATTCAATAATCTCATCGGGGGAACTGGTGTCGGTTATGGGAATTGGCGAACTTGAAGTAGGTGACATTAAAGTGGGTTACGGCCACACCTTGGAATCATGGGTGGGGTCGCCTATGCCCTTACCTGGTCCGGACAAGCGCGTTGGTGTGTTCATAACGTACGCGATCGGTAGTTTTCGGGCGGGCAATATCCAGAGTACAGGGAGAGTGGACTTAGCGGCGAACCTCATCTCCGGGAATCTTGCTACCGGCAGCATTACCGCCGGATCGGACGCGTATGAAGGAATGCCCGTAGGATTGGTTCCTGTGGGGGTAGTCTGGAGGGCTATTGTAGATACTACTTATACTAACGTCATTTCCGGTCCTGTGACCGCCGTAGGTGACGTGAACATGTTGGCTGTGGGTTGCAAAGGTATCTCGATTGGCGATGTTTTATCCGGGGGAAACGTTGACCTGGAGTCAAAGGAGAATTCGTTCGGCCGGGCCTGCAGTATTAATACCGGCACGCTCTCCGCCGCGGGATACGTCTCCCTCAGCTCTTTACGAGGCATAAGCATTGACAACGGTGGTGGCACCATATATGCGCGAGGCAACGTATCCTTTGAGTGCGAAACGGGAGACCTCACGACCACCGCCGTCAGTGGCATCTGGGGACAGGGTGTGACGGTAAATAGAAACAGCGGCACGGAGGATGGCCTATTGATCGGGACGATACCGGGTATCCCATATTCGATCGGCGCTACCGGTGACGTGAGTTTGACCGCGCCAAGCGGAATGAGCATCTCCCTCAGTGATGTCCTTATGCACACGGGTGAAACCTATAACAAGAGCGGCACCGTAATCGGTGGTACTCGTGTTGATTATGATGCACTCGAG
>JAENXM010000135.1 GCA_016649525.1 Actinomycetota bacterium | reverse complement strand
GTTTTGGACACGAGCGGCGACCTGATGGTGGTCAGCCAGTTCACCCTTCTCGCGGACTGCGGCAAGGGAAGGCGTCCCTCATTCGTGGCCGCCGCGGACCCGGTGCTCGCCGAGCCGCTGTATTTTTCACTCGTGAAGCGTTTTGAGTCCGCAGGCCTCGAGGTGCGGACCGGGGCTTTCGGCGAGCTCATGGACGTGAGCCTCGATAACTGGGGGCCGGTCACGCTGGTGATCGACACCCCTCCCGGCGCTTGAAATTACCCTTTCGGTGCCTTCGCACTGATTCAAACCGCGCGTAATGATATTATCTTTGCGTGCTGACAGAAGACAGGAAGGCGGTAATGGTTTCGATAGAGGTCAAGAGGCTTGAAGTCGGGATGCTGGGTACAAACTGTTATATCCTCCAGGATCCAGGCACGGGGGAGGGTTACATCATCGACCCCGGGGGCGATGCCCGCGGTATACTCGATGCCTCGAATACGTCGGGACTTTCCTGTCTAGGCATACTCTGCACGCACGGCCACATGGATCATGTGGGCGCGGTTGGGAAAGTTGCGGAGGCGACAGGGGCTTCCGTTTTCATCTCACGGGAAGATGCGGGGATACTGGCCGGGTCGGCAAAGGGGCTATCTAACAGGCTCGGCTCCCTGTTTGTCTCGAAGCCCAGCGGGGTCGAGTTTATAAGGGGAGGAGACACCCTGCCCCTCGGTGAAAACACGATAAAGGTCTTGAGCACGCCCGGCCACACGGTCGGCTCATTGAGTTTCCTGGTCGGCGGTGGCATTTTCTGTGGTGACCTCGTCTTCCAGGGCTCGATTGGCCGTACGGACCTCAGGGGCGGTTCCCTGCCGGACCTGCTCAACGCTGTCAGCCGCGAAGTATGGGTGCTGCCCGATGAGACGAAGATATATCCGGGCCACGGTCCCGTGACCACCGTGGGGATCGAGAAGGAGACGAACCCTTTCCTGCGAAACCTGGATTAGGGGGGTAGATGGCGGAGCTTAGATACCGGGCGCCCAAGGGTACATACGACCTGGTGTTTCCCGAGTCCGAGAGGACCGAACGGGTTCTCGCGCTTGCGGGCGAGGTACTCACCCTGCGCGGATACAGGAGGATAAGCACGCCTGTCCTCGAGAACACCGAGCTGTTCAGAAGGAGCATAGGCGAGGATACCGACATCGTGACCAAGGAGATGTACACGTTCGAGGACCGCGGAGGCGAGTCCCTCACGATGCGGCCGGAGGGAACGGCGCCTGTGATAAGGGCGTATCTCGAAAGGGGGCTGTATGCGGAGGGGCTCCCCCAGAAGCTTTTCTATTTCGGCCCCATGTTCCGCCGCGAGCGGCCCCAGGCCGGCAGGTTCCGCCAGTTCTACCAGATCGGCGCGGAGGCGGTGGGGAGCGCCGACCCGCTGATCGACGCCGAGATAATCTCGATATCCGCGGTGCTCTTCCAGAGGCTGGGCCTCGAGCGCTACCGCCTGGTGCTGAACAGCGTCGGTTGCAGGAACTGCCGCCCGGGCTACCGTGAGGTCCTGACTGGATATCTCGAGGGGATAGCTCCTTCTCTCTGCGAGCAGTGCAGGAAGAGGGCGAAGACGAACCCCATGCGCGTTTTCGACTGCAAGGAGGAGGGCTGCCGGGAGGCCCTTTCAGGCGCCCCGGCGATAGCGGAGCACATCTGCCCCGAGTGCAGGGAGCATTTCGAGGGCGTGATGGGCGGCCTTGAAATGCTGGAGGTTCCTTTTGACGTGGACCGCAGCCTTGTACGCGGCCTCGATTACTACACGAAGACGGCGTTCGAGTTTCAGTTCGAGGGCCTGGGCGCGCAGAACGCGGTTTCCGCCGGGGGGCGCTACGACTACCTCGCGGAGGAACTGGGAGGCCCCCCCACTCCGGGCGTCGGTTTCAGCATGGGCGTCGAGAGGCTGATGATGTCACTCGACTCCGAGGGCCTGGGGATGTTCGAGGAGCTCGAACAGATGATCGTTTTCGTCGCGGGCGTCGAAGGGGTCGACCGCGGCCGCGTGTTTTCCCTGCTCAAGGAGATCCGGGATGCTAGCTTCAGCGCGGACGCCGACTTCATGGGGCGAAGCCTCAAGGCCCAGATGAAGCAGGCCGACAGGCTGGGGGCCATGCTCGTGATGATCGTCGGCGGTGAGGAGCTCGAGCGCGGCGGGGTCGCGCTGAGGGACCTCGGCCGGAGCGAACAGTGGGATATCCCGATAGGCGACGCCGTCTCCGAGATAGAGAGATTCCTGGAGGGCACCCGATGACGGATGGGGCGGAGGGTAGGGAACACCGGGTCACTTTCAGGCTCAAGCGGGACGCTTACTGCGGGGAGCTCGGCGTCGAAGACCACGGCCGCGAGGTCACGCTCAACGGCTGGGCCGCGCGCCGGCGAGACCACGGCGGGTTGATATTCATAGACCTGCGGGACGACTCCGGGGTCGTACAGGTGGTCTTCGACCCGAGGGCATCGGAGCAGTCTCACGGTATTGCGGAAGATGTGCGGCCCGAGTACGTGCTCGGGGTGCTAGGTGAGGTCCGGCCGCGCCCCGAGGGAAGAGAGAATCCCTCGATGCCCACGGGTGCGGTCGAAGTGCTCGTTCGCGATGTCGAGGTGATAAACCCCTCGAAGACCCCGCCCTTCGAGGTCAAGGAAGACGTCAGCGTCGACGAGCGGGTGCGACTCCAGTACCGGTACATCGATCTGAGGCGCCAGTCGATGCACGAGGGCATGAAGCTGAGGCACCGGATCATCAAGGCGACACACGATTTTCTGACCGCTCAGGGATTCACTGAGGTGGAGACCCCCAGGCTCACAAAGAGCACGCCGGAGGGGGCGAGGGACTTCCTCGTGCCGAGTCGGCTCCAGCCCGGGCGCTTTTACGCCCTGCCCCAGTCCCCGCAGCTTTTCAAGCAGATACTGATGATCTCGGGGTTCGACCGCTACTACCAGATAGCGCGCTGTTACAGGGACGAGGACCTGAGGGCCGACCGGCAGCCGGAGTTCACCCAGATAGATATCGAGATGTCGTTCGTCGACGAGGACGACATAATAGCGACAACCGACGGCCTCTTGGCGGAGGTATTCAGGGCGGCCGGGCGCGAGCTCGAAAGCCCGGTCGGGAGGATGCCGTACGACGAGGCGATGGAGCGCTACGGCACGGACCGCCCGGACCTCCGGTACCGCATGCTCATGGATACTCTCAACGATGTTTTCAAGACAACAGGATTCAAGGTCTTCGCCAACGCTCTCGAGGCGGGGGGCTGTATACGTGGCATGAGGATAGAGGGCGGTTCGGCGATGTCACGCTCCGACCTCGACGGGTGGGAAAGGAAGGCGCAGGAGCTCGGCGCGCCGGGACTCCTGTGGTTCGTGCTGGAGAGTGACGGACTCAAGTCACCCGTTGCGAAGTTCTTGAGCGATGAGGAGAAGGACGGGCTCATCTCCACGCTCCGCCTCGAGCCCGGCGATGCGGCCTTTCTCATGGCGGGCGGCCGCGTTGCGTGCGACGAGGTCCTCTACCAGCTGCGCCCGGGTGTTGCGAAGAAGCTGGGTCTCATCCCGAACGATGATTACCGTGCGGTCTGGATAGTCGATTTCCCACTCCTCGAGTACGACGAGGTGGAGAAGCGCTACAAGTCGCTCCACCATCCTTTCACCAGCCCGACCGAGGATTCGCTCGCAGGGCTCGAGGATGAGCCGCTCGCGGCGAGGGCGCGCGCCTACGATATCGTGATAAACGGCGTGGAGATCGGGGGAGGCTCGGTGAGGATACACCGCCGCGACGTCCAGGAGAGGATGTTCAAGCTCCTTTCGATACCGCCGTCCGAATCCGAGGCGAAGTTCGGCTTCTTGTTAGAAGCTCTTGAATACGGCGCGCCGCCGCACGGCGGGATCGCGCTCGGCCTCGACAGGCTCGTGATGCTCCTTGCCGGCCGCGACACCATCAGGGACACGATAGCCTTCCCCAAGACCCAGTCGGCCACCTGCCCGCTCACCGGTGCTCCCGACGAGGTGGCAGAGGCCCAGCTGCGGGACCTCGGTTTGAAGGGGTCCTCAGGGTAACCTTCAAGCCGGCGTCGCGCACAGCCTTCATTATTGTTAGCCTTACAAGCACTGTGTTATATTTATCGACGATTCAACTGAGGCTTAGGGCGGGCCTCGTAGGCCCGCGAAGTCATAATCCTCGTGACACCCGGCCTGAGAGGCCGGGCTAAAGAGTTATGTTTTCAAGAGCGGGTTTGCTATAGCGGAAAGGAGTGCGCTATGAGCGTCGGGCAGGTTTCCGGACTGATCGCTGCGATCGCTTTTGGATTGATGGCTGTCGTCTCGGCGTGGTTGCTGGTGCAGCTGGTGAGGACGATGGGCATAATGAACCAGTTCCTCGATGACATGAGGGTCGAGACCGTTCCGCTCATATCGAAATTCCAGACGACCATGGACCACGTGAACACGGAGCTCGAAAGGGTGGACGGGGTACTGACGGCTGTCGAGTCCATGTCGCAGAAAGCAAACAGCGCGACCAAGGTCGTGCAGGAAGTGGTCACCTCCCCCATAGTGAAGGTTATCGGGATAGGGGCCGGTGCGGGGAAGGCTTACAGCAAGTTCAAGAAGAAGTGAGTCCAGGGGATCGCGGGTCCCGTCCGGCTGCAAAGCAGGTATCCCGGCCTATTGCCTGCTATGCCGGCATAAAGGCACGCCCGGAACGAAAGTGCTTCGCCATCTTTCTCCATTTGATGAGAAGTGGTTGTGTATTTGGCGGTTGAGCTTCGTACTGGTCTCATCCGTCCGGCTGTGCAATCATTGAAGAGTCATGGATAGTGCGACCGAAATGGGATCGCCGAGCCAAGAAGGGTGAGAGCGCTTGAAGAGTGAGGAGATACGACAGACCTTCATAGACTTCTTCGCGGAAAGAGGGCACCGCGTAGTGCCCGGTTTCTCCCTGGTCCCTAACGACCCCACGCTCCTGCTCACCAACGCCGGGATGGTCCAGTTCAAGCCCTATTTTCTGCGTGAGGAGGAGCCGCCCTACGGTCGTGCCGCGTCGGTACAGAAGTGCCTGCGCACGACGGACATAGACGAGGTGGGGAGCACGGCCAGGCACAGCACCTTCTTCGAGATGCTCGGCAACTTCTCGTTCGGCGATTACTACAAG
>JAENXM010000151.1 GCA_016649525.1 Actinomycetota bacterium | reverse complement strand
GTCGATGCCGACCGCTTCCATCAAGCCCACAGTGTCGTCGGCGAACTGCTTGATTGTGAAATCGCCCGGTGGAGCTTCGGTGCGCCCGGCGCCGCGGTTATCGAAAATCAATACCTTGTAACGTGACGACAGGTCTTCCAGCAATTGCGGGTCCCACCAGTCCATGTTCGCGGTCAGTCCCATTATCATGACCAGGGGGTGCCCCTCGCCCATGACCTCGTAGCACATGTCGATATCGCCTACTCGCATTTTCTCCATAGCGTTTCCTCCCCCCGGAATTCTCTTGACCTACTCTGCTTTGTAGTAGCGTCGCAGGTTGTGGAACAACTCGTTTATCTGCTCCCCGAATGCACCGGGGTCTTCAACGTAGTCGCGGTTCGCGGCCTCGATGGTCTCGGCGGAGATCTGTCCGTTCTCTACCGCTTCCCGGCCTGCCCTCTCGAGCGCTTCGAACTGGGATGCCACGACAGGAGGGTTCGAGACGAAGATCGACGAGGCGGGGAAATAGAACTCGCCGAGTAATTCAGCGTGCATGTTCTGGAAGATGCGTTTGAAATGCAGGCTGATCGCCTGGAAGTGCTCCCTCTCAGGAAAGCCGCAGACCGAGATGACGACCGACCTGACAGGTCGGGAGACGCGGCCGGGATGGTATGTGCGCTTTCCTTCGAACATGAAGAAAGGCTCGGCGAAAGAAACGAGGCGGTCGAACATCTTCTTCATCTGGCTCGTCATGCCGTCGACGTAAACGGGGCTCGCGAATACCACCAGGTCCGCTTTTCCCATACGCTCGGCGAGTGATTGCATGTCGTCTCTGTGGCGGCAGACACCGGGGGTCTTGAACCAGCAGTTCAGGCACCCCTGGCAGGGAGCTATCTTCATCTTCGCGGGGTAGATTACCTCGGTCGAGGCTCCGGTGGATTCCGCCCCGGCGAGGAACCTCTTGACCGCAATGTCGGTCATCCCCTCACCAGCGCGGGGACTCCCGTTGATTGCCAGCACCCTGAAACCGTCTGTCTGGTTTTCTGCCATGCCACCTACCCTGCTACGGTTGTTCACCGCGTCAGGATATCACATTGCCCTATCAGATGTGCTCCGGAATAATACGGCAGGCCTTGAGGCGCGAGGGCCTGGATGTTTTAATGTTGGTGCGGGCGGGAGTAGCTCAGTTGGTAGAGCGAGAGCCTTCCAAGCTCTAGGTCGCCGGTTCGAGACCGGTCTCCCGCTCCAGCCGTATCCTAGCTACTAACTGACATTAAGCCAGTTTTTCTGAACGCTGTGATACCGTCCCATTCACTCTAGGAATCCGTTGATAACATTGGCCATCTCGGTGGGCTGCTGGAACATCACCCCGTGCCCTCCGCCTTTTATCAACGTCATCCAGGCTTTCGTGAGGCGCTCAAACATCAGCGGGGTGTTCTGCCAGGGGGTGTTGATATCGGAAGCGCCCGCGATGAGCATCGTCATGTTCTTCACCTGGGGGAGCCGGTCGAATGTCCCTTGCCAGGACCTCCATGCCTCAAACTGCTTCTCTATCGCCTCTCCGGTCGGAGTGTCCGTATATTTCCCGAATACTTCCTTCAGGTACTCCTGGTTCCTGGGGTTTTCGAGCCACTCGGCAGGGAAAAGGGTGCCCATCGATCTCCGCTCCCTGTCCTGCGGCGAGCCCGATTGGTCGGTCATGGCATCGATGACCTCCTGGGTCGGCATCACTGCTTTCTCGCCGCCAAAGTCCGCTGCATACAGGACTATCTTGTTGGTTTTTTCAGGATAGGCGAGCGCGAACTCCTGCGCCACGTAGGTCCCCATCGACCAGCCCAGCACGTTGGCCCTGGTTATCTTCAGGGCGTCCATCAGGCCGGAGGTATCGTCCGCATACTGCTTTATCGTGATGGGCTTGCTTCCACTGGCGGTTTTCCCGATGCCACGGTAGTCGAACATTATAATCCGGTTGTTCTTTGAGACCTCGCTGATGAAGTTGGGGTCCCAAACATCCATCGTTCCGCTCAGGCCCATCAGCATTATCAGGGGATACCCTTTTCCGCACTCGCGGTAGCTGATGTTCACGTCACCCACCTTGACCTGCCTGGTTGGCACTTTTTCAGGACGATAGGTCTCTGGCTTATTTGTCCCGCACCCTGAGGCCAGAAGGATTCCCACTGTGAAGATTGCCAGGACTTTAATGCCATCATGTCTTCTCATAAACTCCCCCTAAAAAGCTAACAGAATTGTAGCGTAGTCCGAGCATCTGGTCACAACTTGATCAATACATGCCGCAAGTGAAAAGAGCACGAGCCCTGTTAGCGGGTCTTGAAGCCCTAAAGACAAGTAGAGAGATCAAGCAAGCCGCATCTCCTACTCCAAGGTCTATGTACATGATAGTCTGGTCCTGGCCGTGCTCAGAAAGACACTCTATACCGACTTTGACAGCGGCGGGGGAATGGACACGAAGGGGCGATTCGGTTGGATCACCTGAATAAAGCGATTGGAAAGCTCTTTAGCGCTGTAATGCGTATCACCAGCAGCAGGTCACGGGGAGAGGTGACAGATCTGATAGTAGACCACGAACTGACGGGCGTCACCCCTGAGATGCTCGACTGGTGGTGGGACAACATCTATAGCACCGAGCGCTATCGGCTCTGGCACCCGCAGTCGCATATAGCTTTCAGATGGGAACACAAGAGCGATGAGCATGTAGGCATGGTCCAGGAAGTCACCGAGAAGATCGGCGTTTTTCCGACTACTCTTCGAATACGGTGGGAAGACCCGAGCCTGGTGCCGATACCACGCGTCTACAGGCACGCCAATGCCGGAAGCGTCCTGGACAACTCAAACCAGCCAATGAGCTTGATACTGCATCAGTACGAATCGATGCCTGGCGGGACGAAGATGCGCTCTACCTTCCGGCTACCCGCCAAAACGCTTGGATGGTTCATGAAGGAATTGCGAAAGCACAACAAGGAAGAGATGGGGCAGTTCCAGGTGTTCCTGCCGGCGCTGTACGCTGACCGCTACCGTTCGGTCAGCCGCTGAAAGGGTTTGACAAGCAGGTGCAGCAACCGAGGGTTGCCATCGCACAGTCAAGTTATCCGCAGAATTGGGAGTACGGAGATCAGGCGAGCAGTATCTCTCTTCCTTGATAAGGATGGTGAGGGAATGCCTTTGTACGCTTTCGAGGGAAGGAAGCCGAGAATACGCGGGACGGCTTACGTGCACGAGACGGCGGTGGTCATTGGAGATGTGACAGTCGGTGAGAACTGTTACGTAGGCGCCGGCGCCTGCCTGCGCGGTGACTGGGGAGAGATAGTAATAAGCGACGGCTCGAACGTGCAGGAGAACGTCGTCATGCACGCCGGCCCGGAGAGCACGACCTTTCTCGGTCCGAACTCCCACATCGGGCACGGGGCGATTCTACACGGATGCCGGTTGGAGGAGCACGTGCTCGTTGGCATGGGTGCCATAATAAACGACGGGGCGCACATCGGCGAGGGTGCTGTTGTCGCATCCGGTGCCCTGGTGCCTCCGGGGATGGAGGTCCCTGCCGGTAAGCTGCTGATCGGAGTGCCCGCAAGGGTCACCAGAGATATCGATGAGCAGACCCGGCAGTTCATCTGGATGGGAACGCGGCTCTACCAGACGCTGCCCGGAAGGTATCACGTTTCGTTAATGCGGTTGAGCCCTGAGGAATGCGAGGCGGAGGATGAATAAAGAGCTATCGGCCTTGACGGATGAGCCGGTAGTCGAGCAGGGCGCGCATCGCGCGTGCGGCCCGGCTCGCTGACGGAAAGACTGGTAGTTCTTGCTCGGTAAGTGGACGCATCGATGCACTGGTCGCTCCGAGGAACGACATCACGAACAGGGGCTTCCCGTACTTCTTCGGGGCCTCGGCCAGTTGGTTCAATAAGTCTTCATATTTCGACTCCATGTCTCCCTGCATCTGTCTGAGTTCCGGGAAGCGCACCTCGAGGTGCACCATGAAGTCTGCCCAGCCGAATATCCCATAGAGCAAGGCTCCGTCCACCTCTTCCGACTCGAAGACCATCTCGAGGAGCTGCTTGAAGAGGAACAGGTCCATCTCGAAAGTCAGGTCGATGGGGTTACGGACGAAAGCGAGGCGCCCGGTGACCTCGTTAAGCCTTTCGCTCAAGCCCTCCGAGAAGAGCGGGACGGAGAGGCCCACCTTTTCAACGTGATATGCGAGCGAGGTGCCGGGTCCACCGGAGTTGCTGATGACTGCCATCCGATCGCCCGCGGGCAGAGGAGCCGAGGAAAGGACCCAAAGGAGATCGAACATCTGGTCCAGGTCATCCGCGCGCATCACGCCGGCCTGCTGGAAGAGCCCGTCGTACACCTCGTCCGGTCCGGTGAGCGCGCCCGTGTGGGAAAGGGACGCCCTGGAACCCGCCTCGCCCCCGCCCACGTAGATGGCGACCACCGGCTTCTTTTTCACAGTCTCCTTTGCAGCCCTGATAAACTCGCGCGGCCTCCTGACAGTCTCCACGTAAAGTCCGATTGCCTGCACCTCCGGCTCATCCTTCAAGTACTCGAGGCAGTCCGTCAGGTCGATATCTGCCTCGTTTCCCACGCTGATGGTCTGGCACATCTTTATCCCCTGAGACCTGAGGAACGGATTGATCATGGCCGTATAGGCGCCAGACTGGGAGGCAAAAGCGATTTTCCCGCCGGCGGGGGCACTCGGGATTGTGGTCGAGTTGAGAGAGCAGAG
>JAENXM010000060.1 GCA_016649525.1 Actinomycetota bacterium | reverse complement strand
CGTTGATAGCCCTCATGTGCCGTACGGCCTCCACCACGTTTCCGGTACCGGCCTCGCCCTTGGTCCTTATCATCGCCGCGCCCTCACCTATGCGGCGGAGGGCTTCCCCAAGGTTGATGGCACCGCAGACGAAAGGCACCTTGAACCTGTACTTGTCCACGTGGTGACTCTCGTCGGCGGGCGTGAGCACCTCGCTCTCATCTATGTAGTCGACACCCAGAGCCTCGAGCGCCTGTGCCTCAACGAAGTGACCTATGCGCACCTTGGCCATCACCGGGATGGTGACGGCCTCCATTATCGCCTCGATGACGGCGGGGTCCGCCATGCGCGCCACGCCACCCGAGGCCCTGATGTCTGCGGGCACCCGCTCGAGCGCCATTACCGCCACCGCGCCCGCGTCCTCGGCGAGCTTCGCGTGCTCGACGCAGGTGACATCCATTATGACCCCGCCCTTCAGCATCTCGGCGAGGCCTCTCTTTACAATGTCAGTTCCTTTTTCCATAACCTTTACTCCCCCAAGGGTCTGTTCTCATGATACAGAATAGGAAAGGTGCCCGCAACGTAGTAGGGTCATGTTGGACTTCTTCCAAGATCTCTGTCTTCGAATATGAGAAGTACCAGGTGGTAATCAGTTCAGCTGTACTCAAAGACGCGCGACAAACGCATGTTTATCACGATGTCAGCATACCTGTTTCTTTCTCAAGGCTCTCAAGTTGTTCCGGGGTTCCAATAAGAATCAGCCTGTCTCCTGTCTCAATCACCGTATTGGTTGACGGATTTGAGTTGAAGCGTACTTCCCCCTTCTTCTTGATAGCCAATATGGTCATCCCTGTTCTCTCCCTCAACCTGGTTTCCTTTATGTTCTTACTTGCCAGCGGTGAGCTCGACTCAACGGACATCTCGGTTAGGTCAAACTCAGGCCGGTCTGCACCCATCGACAAATCCAGGAAATCACATACTCCTGATCTGAGTAGCAGGTTCGCCATACGCTTTCCTGCAAGTCTGTGAGTTTGCACCACTCTATCCGCTCCAACCCTCTTTAGCTTGGACTCCGCCTCGGTCTTGTCACTCCTCACCACAATCATGAGATCCGGGTTCAACTCCCTTGCGGAAACCGCGACGTACATATTATCCGCATCCGCAGGAAAAGCGCCTACTATACCCCTTGCCCTCTCGACACCCGCCTCTATCAGCACCTCCACTTCGGTTGCGTCGCCCTTCACCACAAAGTACCCTTTATCGATGCACTTCTGGCACCTATCTTCATCGGAATCAACAACAACGAACCGGGCGCTGTTGCTCGCGAGCTCGTCGACAACGCTTTCTCCGACCCTCCCGTAGCCACATACAACGAAATGGTCATTTAGTTTCTCTATTCTCCGAATCATCCTTCGTCGCCTCCGTATCTCTTGCAGGTATTCCATGATCAGGAATTCGATTACGTTGAGGATGAAATACAGCATGGCCCCGACACCAATTACAATAAGAAAGATAGTGAAAACACGACCCCATGAAGTGAGGTCAGAACCACGTCCGAGGCCAACGGTAGATACTACTATCACGGTTGTATACAGGGCTTCGAGCGGGCTCAAGCCTTCGATGAGTACATAACCCACTGTTCCCGCTAGGAGAGCAAAGGCAAGCAACCCCGCCCCATAGACTATGCCACGGCGCGTATTAGGATCTCCGGCTCTTCCCTGCATATAGATACCTCCGCTCGGCACTTAATGGCACCACTAATAGACGGATACCTGCTTCGTGGCGGGGACGAGCTCTATCCAGGTCGAACCCGGCTTGATCGGGATCTCATCCCCGGAGTTATCGAGGTACCGGGTGTGCTCCTCGCGTGAACTCTTCACCCAGTTGGCATCGATCAGCTGTCCCAGCACGAAGACCTGGGCCCTCCCTGTACCAATGATGCCGAGCATAGGTGTCTCAGCCCCACGGACGTCCCGCATCCCCGACGACCCCTCGGTCACATACTGGACGATAACGGTATCCACCGCGAGCTGCCGCCCGGTTATGAGGTCCGTGTGAGGAGTGCCGGCGACGAACCGCAGGAATTTCCCGGTGGCGGGGTCGTAGGAGTATCTCACCGCGCAGACCCGCGAGTAAGGGATGGCAATCTGGTTCACGACCATTATGAGCGGCTGGTACTGGTTTGTCGCCGACTCCTGTGCAGCCTCCTGCGCTCTCTTCTGCTCCTTCTCGCGGTCGCGCACCATCTTCTTGATCCCGGAAGCGCTCAGGAACTTGAACGGAGAACTGACCTCTCCCTCGAAGGGGTAGGCAATGTCACCCGCCGCCCTCAACCTCTGGGTGCCGGTGTAGAGGTTATGCGGAGCCCTCCTGTCATGGGTCCTCCAGTAGGCACCCGCCCATGCCAGCTCGTCCAGGTCGGCGATCCCCGCTTCTTCTATCATCCGAAGTGTCGGCGAGCCGCCTCCGCAGTGGGCAAAGAGCGCGTAATATGGATATACGATGTCGATATCCGCGGGACGCGCGCTCCTGACCGGACCTATATGGTCGGCCTCCCGGCACAGGTAGATGGGCATGAACCTGGTTATGCCGCCTTCCGTCGTCTCCTCGTAGACCAGGCATGCCTTGTCGAGACCGGACTGAGGGCGCGCCTTGGGATCGTTCTCCACCTTGACAGCGACCGGCCGCCGCTTGACCGTCGATGCCTCGCTCACCGCGGTGCCGCAGAGAGGGCAGGTCACCGCCTTCGGTTTTTGCGCCGCGGAATTCTTTTCGGATACCTTCTTTTCCTTCTTGAACCAGGAGCAACCGGGGGCCAGGGAAAGTAGAATGATTACGGCAATCACAGCGACGCAGATTGCTATTCGACAGTCTCGATGTCGGCCAGGTGAACCTGTCATTTTCACTGCTGCGGCTGCGTTGCCTCGACGGGAACGAAGTCTCCCGCCATCTGCCTCAGGCGCGCGATCCTGTCCTCGATGGGGGGATGCGTATCGAACATGCGGTTGAACCTGCTTCCCTTCTGACCCTTCTCGGTCTTCAAAGGCTGTACTATAAAAAGGTGCGCCGTCGCCTTGTTGGCGGTCCTGAGCTGGTACTCGTCTTTTTGCAGTTCCTCGAGCGCGCTCGCAAGCCCGGGTGGGTACCGGGTGAGCAGAGCCCCGTTCGCGTCCGCCAGGTACTCGCGCCTGCGGCTAATGGCGAGCTTTATCAACTGGCCGATTATCGGAGCCAGTATTGCGAGCGCAATCCCGATGATCATCAGTATCAGGGTGGCCTCGCCGCCGTCTCCGCCCTCGTCGCTGTCGCCGCCGAACCAGAAGGTCCTCAAGAATATGTCGCTCAGGAGGATGAGGGTACCCACGAGGACGATCGTGATTGTCATGAGGAGGATATCGTAGTTCTTCACATGCGAGATCTCGTGCCCTACCACGCCCTCCAGTTCCTGGGTGTCCATCCTCTCGAGAAGACCGGTGGTGGCGCAAACTGAAGCGTGCTTCGGGTCCCTGCCCGTGGCGAAAGCGTTCATCGAGGGGCTGTCTATTATGTAGATATTCGGGGTGGGTATCCCAGCGGCGATAGCCAGTCCCTCGACCGCGTCCTTGAAGCGAATGTATTCCCCTTCCGCGACCGGACGAGCACCGCTCAAACGCAGGGCGACCGAGTCACTCTGGAAGTAGCTGACCAGCGCCATGACGATCGCGATGACGCCCGCTATGGCGATGCCGTAGTACCAGCCGCCCCATATCCTACCCAACAGATAGCCCACTCCCAGCACGAACGCGATGAAGATAAATACCATGAAGAACGACTTCCACTTGTTGGCGCTTATCTGCTCGTACAAGTCGAGATTCCTCCCGTACGCCTATAGGTTGTGTGTCGATGAAATATCAGAACGAGACCTTCGGGACCTCTCTGGCCTCGGGGGTCTCCGGCTCGAAGTACTCGCGCTCCTCCTTGAACCCGAACGAGGAGGCTATAAGGTTGGCCGGGAACCTCTGGCGCGCGATATCGTACGACATCACCGAGTCGTTGTAGAACTGCCTGGCATAGGAGATCTTGTTCTCCGTGCCGGCCAGCTCTTCCTGGAGCGCAAGGAAGTTCTGGTTCGCCTTGAGCTCGGGATAGGCCTCGGCCACGGCGAAAAGCGACTTGAGGGCCTGTCCGAGCATCCCCTCCGCCTGCGCGCTTTCCCCAACGGTGCCCGCCTTCACGAGGGCTGCCCGCGCCTCGGTCACCTTCTCGAAGGTCTCCCGCTCGTGTGACGCGTAGCCCTTCACGGTCTCCACGAGATTCGGGATCAGGTCTGCCCTCCGGTTCAGCTGCACGTCGATCTGGTGCCAGGCGTTATCGACGCGGTTCCGGTAGCGCACCAGCTTGTTGAAAAGGTACACGATAAAACCGACCAGTATCACTACCAGCGCTATTATCAACAAAAGCCACCACATCTCACTCCTCCTTTTCTGCTGTTCGTATCATTATAGCAAGTCCGTCTAACGATTAATTTCGGCCATTCCGGCCTCAGGCCTTTAGAAGATTCATGATACCGTTCGCGACGAACAACCCGGCGAACACCAGGACCATGACCGAGCAGGCATAGAGCACGCCGTGATAGACACGGTCGCTTATCCTCCCCCGGCCCCTCGAGACGAGGAAGGACACGAGCGAGTACCAGACGAAGTCCGCGAGTACGTGCCCTGTGTAGAAGAATATGAGCCCCGCGATACCGTGATCCAGGGACAGTAGGATGTACCTGGCCCCGATGGTAGCCCACCATATCACCCAACCGGGATTCGAAAGGCTTGCCCAGAGCCCCGCGACCACCGGACCCAAGCCGACTTCCTGCTTTGCCTCCAGGTCGACCGTGATCCCCTGGCGGACCTCCAGGAAGATCTTGACCGCCAGCCAGGCGAGGAAAGCGCCCCCCACGATACCGATGATCCCCACGACCGCCTTGTTGTGAAGCACCTTGTTGAGGCCGAGTGTAAAGAGAACGGCGAGCACCAGCTCCGGTATGGCATGGCCTACCACCAGCAGCGGTCCCGCCCAGAAGCCCTTCTTGTAGGATTCCGCCACCGCGACCGAAAGAAGAGGTCCCGGCATCAAAGCACCGGAGAGGCCTATGCCGAACGATGAGAAGAAGATGCCCAGCAGCACGCCCATCAGTCCACCGCCCTACCGGCCGCCGTACCGGGTCTTGAGACGGTCGATACCCTCGTCGACCTGATCGAGCACCTTCTGGTGAAGAACGGGGTTGGCGGAGACGATCGACGACATCTGCCCGCTGCCGTGCCGCGGAATGAGCGGATGGTCACCCAGCGGCTTGCCGTAGGCGTCGGACACCACGGCGCCCGCTTCTTCAGCGATCAGCGCCGCCGCCGCAAGGTCGTACGGATAGTTGTTGAGTATCGCGCCGTGCCCGACCTCGAGGAACTTCTCCTTGACCGCCGCGGACTCCTCGGCCGCACGCTGGCCCACGTCAACATAGACATCCATCTCGCCCTTCACCACACGCGTGATGCAGAATGTGGCGCTCCCTAGATCGAAGCAGCCGCCGTCGACGGAGGAAAGGTCTATGAGCTCCCCGATCACGGTCACGAGGGGCTCGGCAGGCCGGCCCCGGAACCCCGCGGTCCAGAATATGCTGTTGAGCTCTGTCTTCTCAGACAGAAGAGGCGAAACCCGCAGACCTTCGACATCGATCCTTACCCCCGAACCTTTGAGCGCCGTGAAGGTGGCCTCGTTCTTGATCTCGCCGACCAGGCCGAGAAAGACGTCTCCTAGCGCCAGTGCCTCCGGATCCGGGGCAAACCGGGCGACAGCAATCGATACACAGCATGACTCAAGGCCCGCCGCCGCAGGGCGCGTCCCGTCTATCGGGTCGATGATGAGGATGTACTCGGGCTCTCCTAGCACTACGAGGCCCCGGTCCTCCGTGTAGTATGCGATGTCGCCGCGCACGGAGAGGAACTCCTCGACCTCTCGCTCGGCAACATGGTCGATGGAAAATGTCGGGTCCCCCGAGGCACCGTGCCCCTCGATTCCCCTGGCCGAGGCGCTTCCGAGATGCGGGCGAACAACCTCCCGAACCGCTCCGGCCAGCTGCTGGACCATCTCGATTACTTTTGAATTCCTTTCCCACAGTTCCTCACTCACCGCGGTAACACTCCTCGAGCCTGTCGCCTATTTTCCGCCAGGAGAATCTACCTGCACCTTCGAGCCCCTTTCTCGAGAGCTCTTCACGGAGTTCGTCGTCCTTTAGCAATACAGCGAGGTTCTTCGCAAGTTCCTCCGGGTCACCTGTCTTGAAGAGGCGCCCCCCTCCCGTCTGATCCAGTACGTCCCGATAACCGGGGATATCCGATGCTTCAACCGCCGTACCACAGGCCATCGCCTCGAGAAGAACGATCCCGAAGCTCTCGCCTCCTGTCGCCGGCGCGCAGAATATATATCGGCGGCGCCGTAGTAGGCCGGGAGCTCTTCGTCTCTGACATAACCTATGGCCGAGACCTGGCCGCGCAGCGAGCCGTCGAGCCCCCGCAGGACCTCCCGGTCCTCCAGTCCCTCCCCCACCAGCACGAGGCGGCAGTCCGGGACCTCCCTCAACAGGATGGGGAATGCTTTCAGCAGGACGGAAAGGCCTTTACGCTTCTCATTCCTGCCCACGAACAGGACGACCGGCTCGCTTGCCGGCAGGCTTTCCGGACGCTCTATCGACCTCGAAAACCTTTCCAGGTCTATGCCGTTCGGTATCAACTCATAGTCGCCCGGGAAATGCGGCGAGACAAGGGACCTGGCCGATTCCGATACCGCGATAAGGTGGTCCAAACGGCGGTGGACGTCTTTATAGAATACCCCGGCGAGCCAGTACGCGAGCGCGCGTCCCTTACCGGCCGCGTGGAAGGTCCCGACGACCCTGCATTCAGACGCCCGCACGGCGGCCGTGGAGACAAGGGGTACGAGCGGCTCGTGAACATGGACAACGTCGAAGTCTACTTCGGAAACCGCCCGGCGCACCTTCGCTCCGGTACCGGGTGCAAGCGCGAGCCATGCGATCGACCTGTTCGAAGGTACCGGGACCGAGTGCCCAGCGCTCCTCGACTCCGCGCCGGGAACCCGCTCTCCGGCATCGGGCGCGATGATGGTAACGCTGTGACCACGCCGCATCATCTCCGAAGCCAGACCCCGGACGTGACTGTTTACGCCCCCGGGGTGTGCCCACGAGTATGGTGAGACCATCGCCACTCTCACCGTGCCGCCCCCATGCATAAAGCGCCGAAATCGGTTATCATTTTCCGCACGCCGATCGTGTCGAAAGGCAGCAAGGAGGCCTCGAGCCGTTGTCCGCTTTCTTTCAGTTTCTTTTTGATCTCGACTACTCCGTCTTTCACGCCCTGAACTCCCTTGCCGGCAGGTCATCAGTCCTGGACTGGTTCATCCGCGTCGGCGCCGACGACCATATAATACCCGTAGTGCTCACCCTCCTGGTACTTCTCGTCATCCTGCTCGCAAGGGACAGCACGGAGAGGGAATCCGCGTTCAGGTGCCTTATCTGCGCCCTGATCGCGGTCGTCGTCTCCATGGTCATCCTCTTTGCGCTCAATTCGATGTTCTTCAGGCCGCGGCCGTTCACCACCCACCCGGTGCACCTGCTGCTCTACCATAACACCGACTCGGCGTTTCCTTCCAACGCCGCTACGCTCGCGCTCGCGCTCTCCTTCGCCGTCCTCTTCTATAACCGGAAGGTCGCCTGCATCATGCTTGCCCTTAGCCTCTATCTCGGCCTTGCCCGCATCGCGGCCGGGGTGCACTACCCGCTCGACGTCGCGGGAGGCATCCTGCTCGGTCTGTCCATTGCCTGCTTCGCGCGACTGCTCGAGCCAGTGTACCGGCCCGTCGCACGCCTGCTGCTCGCGCTGCAGTACCGACTGCTCGCCGCCTGGGTGCCGTCCCGGCAGGGAGGTGCGTGAGGTGACGAGGATCCTCCACATGAGGGGCGACGTAGCCGGGATGCTCCTGTTCTTCATCCTGTTTTTCATCGGGCTTATCGAGATAGTAATCGCGTGGAAAAAGCTGAACGGCCTCTCCGTGACCGGCTATCCCGACCGCCGTGCCATCAGCCTGGTTATCGGGATACTCTTCGTCGCGAGCTCCTGCGCATGGTACTTCTCAAGGCCAGGGCACTTCGCATACCCGGACGTCGAGGGCGCCGAGACGCTCATGCTCCTGGTACTCGGGCTTGTCGCCGCCCTGATTATTCAAGCTGCCGCTTCCGCCCTCAACTTCCGGCGCCGCGTGTCTTACAGTGATTACAATCCCCGTAGTGCGTCCGGCGGGACACGGCTGACCATAACTGTCGATAATTCTTTAATCCCTGCGGTCTTCCGACAGGCGACCGGCGGCGCGCCGGCGGGAAAGCCGGTCCTCCTCCTTCACGACTACGGCAGCGACGGGGAAAGCAGCGCAAAGTTAGCGGAGGCGTTATCCGCACGGGGCCACCCGGTCCTGACCTTCGACCTCGACGGCCACGGTGAGAACCCGAGGGGTATCGACGACCCGCTTATGAAAGACCTGCTGGAAGCAGCTCTGCAGACACTCAGAAAGGAAAGCAGCCAGGAAATTGTCTCAATACTAGGCATCGGACTCGGTGGCACACTCGCGGTCGAACTCGCCCAACGCGATCCCCTTATAGAGCAAGCTATCGTGCTGGACCCCCCCGCTTTTGAGTCGACCGGTTATCCCGCGGTCAACTCCCTTCGCGAGCTCGGCCCCTTGGAGCTGACAAGGGCCTTCCTGAAACCCGGGGCACGGAGCAAGACTGGGAAGAGGGTCGGTCTTGCGCGCCTGCTGGAGTCCATGCCCCGGCCGCAGCCCCTCTCCGATACGCGTTTGACCGTCCTCGGCACGGAGAAGACGTGGCTCAACTCGCCCGAAGACCTGAGCGGATACCTGAAGCTTCTTGGAGGGGAAGAACCCCTGCTGCTGGACGTGAACCACACGTCGATGGCTTTTCAAAGGATAACGCTGGACGAGATAGATAAAGCGCTCAAGGGTTCTGCCGGTCCGACGGCCACGAAGGCATGAACATGTGCCACTGTGAAGGGTCCTCCCTTATCAATCCCTCGAGCGTTCTCGCTATGTGCTGCATCGCGCT
>JAENXM010000310.1 GCA_016649525.1 Actinomycetota bacterium | reverse complement strand
GGGTTGAACAGGAGCAGGTACTCGTCGAACGTCCCTCCGGTGTAACCCTCGGAGAAGTACCAGACGGTCGAGGGCGTGGTTATCCCGTTCGAGACGTGGCCTCCGCGCCGCGAGTCCCTGTTGATGTACATCTTGCACTCTACCACTATCTCCCGGTTGGAGGAAAACTCCGCCGCGGTGTTGACACTGGCGAGTGCGGGTATCGAGTCGACGTGAATGGTCGCCCTCGAGTACGGGGCCACCTGGAAACCGAAGCCGTACGGCCCCGTCTCGGGATAGAAGCCGGCCGTCACGTTCGCGGTCTCGCCGCCGGGGTTCAGGACCATCACGTACTCGTCGAAGAAGCCCTGGGTGGCACCCTCTGCCAGGTACCAGATCTTCGAAGGCCTGTCTATCCCCATCGAGCAGTCGCCGCCGTTGATGCCGTTCGGTATTCCCATCGAGAAGTAGACGGTCCGCTGCGCGACAAGGGGCAGCTCGGACGCGACCGCCATGGCGACCGGCTGATTTGGCACTACCGCGTTCACCAGGATGGTCCCCCTGAAGAGCGGCGGTACGTCGAACCGCTGGGTGACAGACGCGTTTCCCGTGAAGTAAGTCACGATCGTCGGTGAGGCCTTCTCGTTTGGGTTGAAAAGGAGAAGATAGGTATCGGAGGAGCCGGTTGTGTCGCCTTCCGCGAAGAACCACTCCTTCGAGGGGCTGCTCGCACCCAGGCTGGAGTGGCCACCGCGCCTGCCTCCGTAGTCGAAATACTCGGTCTGCTGGGCGACTATCTCTCCATCTGCCGCGATCTTCGTCGCGTGGCCGTTAGGGGCAAGGCCCGCTACCCCGTTGACGAAGACCGTGAACCTTCCGCCGGCGGCTATGCGGTAGTTCTCGGACACCGGGCTCGCGCCTTCCGGGTAGTATGTGGTCAGCGCGTTGACGTCGGACGAACCGGGGTTGAAAAAAGTCAGGTAGTCGCGGAACTCACCGCCCGTATAGCCTTCGGCGAAGTACCAGGTCTTCGACGGTTTGGTCGCCCCGCTCGAGCAGCTCGATCCGGCGAAGGGAAGCCTCGAATATGAGTTGGGGATAATGGTGAACGGCGTACCGTCCGGCGCCCAGTAGTAGGGCCAGGACGCCTCCAGGGGGTGGAGCCTTATGCAGCCGTGGGACCGTGGGGTCACCCCGAGGTTCTCCTCGTATTCGCCCAGGTAGCTCGGCCAGGCGTGCATCCCGTAGTTGGGCCTCCAGTCCATCCAGTAGTTGCAGCCACTGACGGTGCCGCGGTGAGCGAGGATCCTGTAGTTCCCGGTCGGGGTACCGGAAGCGCCGGTGCTGCAGCGCAGTATGTTGACGATGATGCCGTTCTCGGAGAAGTAGGCCCGCTGGTCGGCGAGCGACACGATGATGCTCTTCCCGACGGCGGACGTACGCATGTACCGCTCGGTCACGGCCTTCACCGTCGGACCCTGCGGGCCTTCACGCCACTTCTGGTCCAGCGCCGTTACGCGGTAGTAGTAGGTGCGGCCACAGGCCGCGGTGTCGTCGAGGAAGAAGGGGAACTCCGATGCCGTGCCGGCTGAGACCCCCCCCACGAAGGTGTAGGAGCCATCCGCGCCCTCGGAGCGGTAGACTCGGTAGCCAGCGCAGTCGGGACGGTGGTTCCACGTGAGTGTGACGCGAAGGCCGAGGTCCTCCTCGCGCTGGAAGACCTCTAGGCCGGCGGGCGGCTCGGGGCCGCCTTCTCCCGCCGCCAGGGAAAAACCGGGCAGCGTGAGGAGAAGAATCATCGAGATGGCGATCGGGAATACGAGCAGCGCCCTGCGCCTTGATACGGTATTGATTGAGGACAAACGCATCACCACGGTATAATAAGCGTTTCTTTCTGACCGACCTGACACATTATAATATCGAAAAGAGTCCGGGAAGGCTTTAACTTCCATCAACTCAAAGGGGTATTTAGCCCGGCCTCTCAGGCCGGGACGGGACGAATAGGACGTATGTTTAGCCCGGCCTCTCAGGCCGGGACGGGACGAATAGGACGTATGTTTAGCCCGGCCTCTCAGGCCGGGACGGGACGAATAGGACGTATGTTTAGCCCG
>JAENXM010000389.1 GCA_016649525.1 Actinomycetota bacterium | reverse complement strand
GTCTATTGGTTCAGTGGTCTCTGGCTAGCTTTCATAGGGGGATTTCTTTGCCTTGCCGCCAGGGCGAGCTATCGACAGGCGAAGCTGCGTGAGGGCCTGCGGGGCCTCGCCGCCCGCGACCTGATGACCAGCGACTGCCAGGAAGTACCTGCAGAGATGACCCTGGAGGCGGTGGCGAACCACCAATACCGGCTTGCGGGGCATCGATATCTGTTTGTCAGTGAGGGGGGCAAGGTCAGGGGAATCATCGCGCGGCAAGATACAAAGCTGGTCCCGAAGCGTCGATGGAACACAACGTCGGTAGCCGAGGTTATGGTCCCTATGGAGAAGATCGGCGTGATTCATCCTGATGAGGATGGACTCACCGTACTGGAGAAAATGGAGAAGGGGAGCAGCGGCTTGTTACTGGTAGTATGCGGCGGCGAGATAATTGGAGTTATCGAGCGAGATCGCCTGCTCGAGGTAAGTCGGGGCCGCTTGGAGACAGAGGCATGAGCACGCTTGCCAAGTAAGAGGGGCGAGTGTAGAATATAAGATCATAATAGAAGCAGGCCTTTTTCGGCTTCGGAGGTGAAGGAGGTAGGATGGAGAAGGGCACATGGACGGTTAAAACAGGGCTCGCCCAGATGTTGAAGGGCGGCGTGATTATGGACGTGACCACCCCGGAACATGCCAAGATAGCCGAGGAGGCGGGGGCGTGCGCGGTTATGGCGCTGGAGAGGGTTCCTGCGGATATTCGCGCCTCCGGGGGCGTGGCACGGATGGCAGACCCGACGGTTATCTTGGCCATCATGGAGACAGTGAGCATACCGGTTATGGCCAAGTGCAGGATCGGACACTTCGTCGAGGCCCAGGTGCTAGAGGAGCTGGGGGTGGACTATATCGATGAGTCAGAGGTCCTTACCCCCGCCGATGAGGCCCATCACATATATAAGCATGAGTTCAAGGTTCCGTTCGTCTGTGGCTGTCGCGACCTCGGAGAGGCGCTACGCAGGCTTGGTGAGGGGGCGGCGATGATTCGGACCAAGGGGGAGGCGGGGACAGGCAACATTGTCGAAGCAGTGAGGCATATGAGAGCAGTGATGCATGGTATCAGG
>JAENXM010000189.1 GCA_016649525.1 Actinomycetota bacterium | reverse complement strand
TGTGGTAGAAATTGCCGAGGATGTTCGACTCGGGGCGCATGTTCAAAGACATCACCTTCAGAAGGAGCTCCTCGAGCAGCTCCCTCGCCGCATCGGGCGTCGTGCGCCCCTCCTCGATGTCCCTTTTGTAATAAGGGTAGAGGTCCTGGTCCAGGCGGCCGAAGCAGTGGAGGTTCACCGGGTGGGCCAGCTCGACGGCCACCTTGACCGTCCAGATGGACTGGACCGCCTCCCGGAAGCTCTCCGCGGGCTCGAGCGGGACCTTCCTGCAGATCTCACGCATCCTGTTAAGCTCCGCTTTACGCTCTCCGGTTTCCGACTGCAGTTCTTTCTCGATCCTCTCCGCGAGCCTTCTCGCGAAGACAATGACGCCGTCCAGCGCGATGCTCACGGACTGGAGGAAGTCCCTTTCCTCGCCTCCCGCAGCCGCGGTGAGCCTCTCTTCCATCTCCGCCTTCATGGCGAGAAGTCCCTTCTCGAGGACCTTCCGGTAGTCGAGGATCACGTGCCCCTGGTATGTCGATATCGTCGCGGAGGGGGAGAGCATGAGCACCTGCCGGGAGGTGTTCCCGGTCGTGCTGTCGGTAAGTTCTGTCATCTGGGGGGAAAGGAGCCCCGCTTCTTTGAGCTCTTTCACAAGTACGTCCACTGTCGTTCTTTCCCTCCAGTAGGGAAGGAGCTTTCGCAGAAGGTCCCGGCGGTCCTCCTTCCTTATCTGGAAGGGGTTGATCTCCCTCTCATGCATGGTCTCGAGCCGGAGGTTGAGGGAACGGGGTCCGTGCCTTGATGTCATCCGCATGTTCCTCAAAAATTCGCGGAGCTGCTTTTTTCGCAGCACGTACAGAAAGGCGCTGACAAGGGACTTCAGGCGGTGGAAGACCATCGAGCTCTTTGTGAGCTCGGCCGCGAGCACCCGGTTGAACACTCCCCGCTCTATGTCGATGGGCATCCCGAGGAAGTACTCCGTCCAGTAGCCGGCGATGCGGTCGTCCCGGTCGAGGTAGTGGGTCATGTTCTCGTACACGCGCTTCATGGCGAGGGCGACCCTTACCGGGAGGGCCATCCCGCTTCCCTCGGTTGCCCGCCAGCTCTCCGTGTAGTACCTGGCCCTCTCGACCGATATGAAGGCTTCACCCCTCTGGTAGCGGCGCTGCATTCTCTGTATGCGCTCTCCCGCCGTCGCTTTACCTGTTTCCGTCGCCACCGCGCGCTTCCTTCCTGTGGCTTTCAGCACCTGACGCTCTCCGCTCATCCGCCACCAGTGCATCTTCCACTATGTCGAGCATCCTGTAGAGGTGCTTCTTCCGCATCTCGAGCTCGCTCTTTGACATCGGGTCCTTCCCCGTGAGGAACCCGAGGACGTCTCTGTAAGTGAAGTAGCTTATTATCATCCCGTAGAAGCTTACGAGCAGCTGCTCCGCCGCGAAATCGCCGGAGCGCGTATGGGGGAACTCCTCGTGCACGAAGTCCATCCCCATCTTGAAGATCGGCACCATGAAACCGCGCACGCGCTCCACGTGCCTTCCCCCCGAGGCCTCCCGCAGGACGGTGCGCGTGAAGTTCCTGTGCTCATCGAGGAAATCTGTGTAGGCGTCGATGAGCCTCCTTGTTCTCTCGTGGAATCTCCCACTGCCCTGTATCGCGTCACCAAGGGCGATAGTGAGCTGCCGGTAGTACCGCTCGAGGATGATCTCGAGCAGGGCCTCCTTGCTCCCGAAGTGGTAGTGGATGAGCGCCTTGTTGACCCCTGACCGCTCGGCGATCTCCCTGGTGGTCGCCGCGTCGTATCCCACCTCGGCGAACAGGCGGTCCGCGACCTCCAGTATCCTCTCCCGGGTGTCCAGACTTACCTCGCTCTTCGGAATGATCGACCTCCAAGTTGATTGGGCGCCCAGTTAAATATATCATGTGACGGCTGCGCGGTAAATGCAACAGGGCAATGGGAATACCGGGCGATGCCACTTTTTGAACGTCCGGTGGAGGCGTGATAGATTTGCCGTGGCTCGGGGCGGGCGCAACAACGCGGGTCTGGTGATGGCTGCTAAGATTCTGATCCTAGAGGCAATCATATTCATAGCCTTCATGGTGAACACGGCAACCGGTTTTGCCGGGTCGATAATTGCGCTCGCTCTCGGTGTTCACCTTTTCAGCATAGAGTCGCTCGTCCCCGTCATAGTGGCAGTAAACCTCGCAATAAGCATATACATCGTGGCGCTCCATCACGAAGCGATCGACAGGCGGCTGCTACTCCGTGAGATCATCCCGGCTACCGGCCTGGGGGTACCGATCGGTATAGTCCTGTTCAACGTCGCCAGGACCGACGCACTCAAGTTCGCGTTCGGGATCTTCGTCATCGGTGTCTCGCTTCTGGAGCTCTTTCTTATCCTCTTTTCCGCAAACGGGCCCTCGAGAAAACCGCTCTCAAAGGTTCAGTCTTTCCTCTGGCTTTTCTCGGGGGGAGTCATGCACGGGCTCTACGCCTCGGGCGGGCCGCCGATCGTCTATTATGCCGGACGCAACATCCCCGACAAACGGGTCTTCCGCAGCACGCTTTCCGCGATGTGGGTGGTCCTGAACACGGTGATACTTGTGAGCGACATCGCCACCAGGAAGTTCACAGCCGAATCCCTCTGGCTCGTGACCCTGCTGCTCCCTGCCCTCGCGCTGGGGATAGCGCTCGGGGAATTGCTTCATCCGCGGATCCCGGAAAGGTCTTTCCGTATCCTCGTCTATTCGCTGCTGGTCGTCGCCGGGGTCTTGATTCTCTTTTGAGGACTGACGCCTCAGCGAAGACCAAGCACCCCTACCGTCCGAACATCCGGGTCCAGGTCTACCAGCCTGTTAACGGCGGCTTCGTCGATGTCGTCGATCAGCATATCCGACCCGCACCCCATAGACACCGCCATCAGGGACATGTGCGAGAGCGCCAGCGGCAGATCTATCATCCAGAACGGTTTGTCGTGCATGCCGGTCCCCATGCTCTTCGGGTGACCCGCGGCGACGATCGCTGCCCTCCATGGTACCCCGGAGTTGCAGGCACGCTCGAGCGCCTTGAGGTTATCGGCGTCCTTCACGACGATGAACTGCCACTTCTGGATGTTTCCAGCGTTCGGGGCGACCCTCGCCGCCTCCAGACAGGAGTCGACCGCGAGCTCGAGGGGAACCTGGGGATCCGCAAGAGCGCCGCCAGCGGTTTTCAGAAGGAGTTCTCGCACTTTCTGCTCGGGAGCGGCAGAGAAAGTCTCCCCTGCTATATCACCGACGACATAAGGCGTTCCAGCGTTCTCGACGAATGCTATCTCCGAAAGCGGCTTCCTGCGCCTCGAGATTCCGAGGTACAAGATACTGTCGTACCCGCCCGAGCGGACCGCCGCCTTCGGCTTACCGATGCAGACTACCGACGGGACCGCGAGGTTCTCACTGAGCCCCATCACTCTGCAGATCTCCCTATCGTTCACGCCGCCGAGCCAGCAGGTCCCCATGCCCTCCTCGGTCAGCCAGAGGACCGTGTCCTCTACCGCTACCGCGGCCTTCGGCAGCTCCCGCGGCCTTTCGGCCCGGACGTCATCCCTCGGCAGAGCGATCACGAGGAAGCCGCAGACGGGTGAGCGCGCGAGCCAGATGTTGATCTTGTTGGCAAGCCCCTTGTACGAGCGCTTTTTCACGGCATCGACGAGCTCCCGCTCCGTTACGGTGATTATGCTGTCCTCCGGAGCGCCCCGCGTCCTCAGCGCCAGGCGGACCGTGTCCTTGAGGGAGACCACGAACTCGCCCGCGGGTTCCACGGGAAGGTATTTCCGGTGCGACCTTCGCGCGTACATGGTTTCCCACAAACCCCACT
>JAENXM010000213.1 GCA_016649525.1 Actinomycetota bacterium | reverse complement strand
CGGGGATCGCTTGGAGCCCGGCAGGCCCTACTAAGGCCACGCGGAGGCCCGTTTCGGGGTCGGTGATGGTACCCTGCTCCAGGTCCCAGCGGAAACGGGAGATCTCGAGCGGCGCCCCGCAGCCTTTGCATCTGTTGATTTCGATAGCGCCCGGTTTTAGAGGCCTGGGGTGCGGGAAGAGCCTGTCCTCCAGTTCCGGGGCATGGGGCGCCTGGAAGTTCTTGACCAGGTAGCGGTCGGGGCCGATTTGCTCATGCTCCACCGTCCCGGGAGTCTTCCTTATGGCCTCGGTCGCCCCCTTGATGTCGCCCATGAACAGGGGGAGCGAGTAAGGGTTACCTATCTCGCAGTAGAGGTAGGCTTCCTTCCAGTTGAACTCGCGGACCTTGATATCGCCGTAGCCCATCACCCTGCCCTGCTCGACGACCCTCCTGATGATCCGCTCGAGCCCCACGACGCGGGCAAGCGTACCCCTGGCGCCGCGTATCATTCTGCTGATGTAGGCTCTGGTGGCGCGCGCCTTGCTCTCGATGATTATCTTCTCGATGGGCACGCCGATCAACTGCTCAATGTTGGCGAAAAGGCCGTTAACTCCGTTGCTGTCAAGTAGAGCCATGCGGTGGTCGGGGTCGCGTCTCTGACTTATAGTGCCGTCGGATTTCCAGACGTGGCCCTTGCCGACTACTAAAGGTACGCCACATGTCTTGCAGGTCTGTGTTCCGCTCATGCACCCTCATTCATCAGTTTGCCATTGTGGTTATTATATATCTATGGCTTGTCCATGTTAAGCTTGCGCGATAATATTTGCTAGAATCAGACTGCACGGTCGTTTGGATGAAAGGACAAGGGCGCTTAAGGTGGAACAGGGTCGATGGAAGTAGACAGAAGCGACCTGGAAATGTCGGACCTAAGGGAGCGCGTGATAGAAGCCTTTCGCTCCGCTTACCCCGAGGTGCCCGCGGGAAAGCTTGAACACTTGGCCCGGAATTTCACCCAGATCATCCGCGGGATCATAAACATTGGTGAGACGGTGGGGGGCGAGGGCGAAGTTTCCCACATCGAAATGGTCAACGGCCTCGTCTACTCTTGTGTTGCGAGCACCTTTCTCGACGATACTGATAAGAGCGGGAAGGGCGTGCCTTCCGCGGGCAAGGGTCAGGGTGGCGTGGATGAGGTGATCGAGGGCAGGATGGGCGAGTGCGTGGCGAAAATCGCCGACTGGCTGCTCGGCCTTGAGGTCCTGCGAGATGACCCTGAGCTGTACACAAGTTTCGTCAGGGGCGCGGTGGCGCTTGGTGCGGCCGACTGGGAGACGGAACGGGTAAAACTCACTTACTGACCCTATCCTGGGCACCTGTAATCTGCTAACAGTGTAATCTGCTAACATAATCTTAATCTCATTGAAAAGAAAAAAGGCCTGGGCCTCAGGCGCCGAGGCCCGTTTGGCGTGCGGGAAAGTGGTAATAGCATGGGAAACCCTGCGCGGGAAATACTCGAAAGGTCACTTGAAGCCGGGTTCTCGAGTGCCGTCACCCGGCGGTTTGAGGCGCCGGGAGGAGGGAGCATCTTCGCTGCGGAAGCGCTCGTCCCGCTCCTGGCCGCCGTTGTGTACAGGCTTGTCGGCGGCCCGCTGCTCCTTGCGGTGTCTGCCGAAGCGGCCGCCTTGTCGAGGGACGTCGATTGCTTCATCCACGGCGAGGCCTTCCACCTTCCCGCCCCGGGTCCGGCGGGGGACTGGTTTCGACCGTACGACGAGGGTGTCGGCCAGAGGCTGAGGGCCGCCCGGGCGCTGCGATCGGGGAAGGTCGCAGTGGCGGGAGTGGAGGCCCTGCTTTCTGGGATTCCCGGTGGTCCTCCGGAAGGGTGGCCGCTCAGCATCACAACCGGCATGGAGCTTGACCTTGAGAGGATCACAAACATGCTGGTAGAGGGCGGGTACGAGAGGGAGTACACGGTGGAGGGCTGGGGGCGTTTCGCGGTTCGCGGGGGCATCCTCGACATCTTCCCGTCGACCGCCGACAGGCCCGTTCGCGTGGAGCTGTCAGGTGACCGCATCGAATCGCTCCGCGAGTTCAACGTGGTTACCCAGCGGTCTTCCGACCGGGTTGTAGGTGTCGAGATATTCCCGGCATCGGAGGAGGACGGCGGCGCAGGTTCTCCTGGAGAGATCGCGGGGGTCAGGGTGCTGGCTGTCAATCCCGAGCTGGTGGAGGCGAAGGCGGTAGAGTTCTGCCGCGAGGCAGGGATCGATCTTCCGGGGGGCTCACTCCTGGGAGGATGGCGCGACCTTGTCCCGGTCGAGACCCTCGGCAGGTCGGAAGGGGATGGAGTGGACTTTCCCGGAACCCCGGTGAGGCAGTTTCACGGAGACCTGGGTGCCGCGGTCCGGGAGTGGAAGAAGCTCCAGTCGGACGACAACGATGTCTACCTGCTTCTCGACGGGAAGGGCCAGGTCGAGAGAGCCCGTGAGATATGGGAGGAGGAGGCTCACGGCCTCGCGGCGCCGCGCATGGGGGTCGGGACGCTTCGGAGGGGGTTTTCCGTCCCGCCTCTGCGCCTCGCCCTTTTCACGTCATTCGACGTACTCGGTGCGAGGGAGAGGAGGCGCAGGGCGCCCCGCGTCTCCAGCGGGATGCCGGTCACCAGTTACGCCGAGCTGGAGATCGGCGGGTATGCCGTCCACGTGGACCAGGGCATCGGAGTGTACAGAGGCCTGGTGTCACGTGAGGTCCTCGGGGTCAAGCGGGAGTATCTCCTCATTGAGTACGCGGGAGGCGACCGGCTGTACGTGCCGACCACCCATCTATCCAAGGTCCAGCGGTACGTGGGCGCGGAGAACCCCACCGTCCACAGGTTGCGGGGGCGCGAGTGGTTCAGGTCCAGAAAGAAGGCCAGGCGCTCGGCAGAGAGGATGGCGAGGGAACTGCTCGAGCTTTATTTCGAGAGGAAGACAGGAGGCGGTTTTGCTTTCTCGCCCGATACGCCCTGGCAGCGGGAGCTCGAGGATTCATTCGGGTACGAGGACACACCGGACCAGAGGCGAGCGGTCGAGGAGGTCAAGGCCGACATGGAGACGCCGGTCGCCATGGACAGGCTTATCTGCGGCGACGTCGGCTACGGTAAGACGGAGGTCGCCATGCGGGCCGCGATGAAAGCCGTGATGGATTCAAAGCAGGCAGCGGTGCTCGTACCCACGACCGTTCTGGCTAGCCAGCACCTTGAGACTTTCAAGGGCCGCCTCGCCCCCTTCCCGGTAAGGGTCGAGATGTTGTCGCGCTTCCTGTCCAGGGCGGAGCAGGAGGAGGTCGCGCTCGGCCTGCGCAGAGGTGAGGTGGACGTCGTTATCGGGACACACCGCCTTCTGCAGGATGACATAGGTTTCAAGGACCTGGGGCTTCTCGTCGTGGACGAGGAGCAGAAGTTCGGGGTTGCCCACAAGGAGAGGCTGCGCAGGCTCAAGCGCGACGTAGACACCCTGACGCTGACCGCGACACCTATCCCGCGCACCCTGCAGATGTCGCTCTCGGG
>JAENXM010000242.1 GCA_016649525.1 Actinomycetota bacterium | reverse complement strand
TTTGGAGGTTCTTTGGCACGCATAGCCATCATCGAGAACAGTCCACTGCTTGCCCGCTATTTCAGGCACTTCCTGGAAGCGGAAGGGGTGGCCCACGAGACCTTCTCCGTCTGGAGGGGCGCTTCTTTTCCGGATGGCGGTTTCGATGCTTACATCATGACCGGGGACTTCCACAATGTAACGGACGGTCTCAAGGCATATCACGAGAGGGAGCTCGAGTTTCTCTCGAAGGTCCGTGACGAAAAGATATTCGCCTCCTGCTTCTCGCACCAGTTGATAGCCCACCAGCACGGGGGCAAGGTCGCAAGGCGCGCCGCGAGGTTAATCGGCTGGGAGCACCTGCGCATCAGTGAGGGGCACCCGGCGCTCGTGGGGATGTCGGAGTTCAGCGCGATCTGCATGAACACGGATGAGGTATCCGAACCTCCAGCAGACGCAAGATGGATCGCCGCCAGCGAGAACTGCAAGTACCAGATGCTCGCTTACGATGAGAACATTCTCACCTGCCAGGTGCACCCGGAACTGATGCCGGGAAGAAACCGCCTGACCATAAACCTGACGGCATTCCTGCTTACGAAGGGACCGACCGCCGCCTACCGCGACTTCCGCAGGACCCGCGCTATAGCGGGCGACAGCGACAGCGAGAAGTTCATGCGGGGAGTCATCCGGTGGCTCGTCAGTTAGCCTCTTGCGCCTCTCCCCTGGCGCACTCCTCGCAGAAGATCCACATCAGGAACCCTGCGACTGCAGCCATGCCCGCCCCGAAGAGGAAAGCAGCACCCGGGCCGATGAGCTGCCATATCACCCCGAAGATGACGCTCGCTAATAGCCTGGATACACCATCCGCTGTTTGGAATACGCCGAAAGCGGTTCCCTTCATGTTCGGCGGTGAGAGGTCGGCCACGTAGGCGCTCAGCACTCCGTGCGTGAGACCGTAGAAAACACCATACGCGGCCATCAGAAGCCAGACGAACACCTGCCGGTGGGCGAAGGCGAACCCGGAATAGATCAGGGCATAAAGAACGAACCCCACAAGGAGGACTTTCTTCCTCCCGATGCGGTCCGACAGCATGCCCCCGGGCATGGAGACGACACTATAGACGATGTTGAAGACCATCCACACCAGAGGGATCATGACAACACTTACGCCAAGCTTCTGCGCCCTGAGCAGAAGGAAGGCGTCGCTCGAGTTTCCCAACATGAAGACGATGACCACAACAAGGAGCATCTTGAAGTTCCTGCCAAAACCGGAAAGCTTGAGTCCCGGGAACTTCGCCTCCGCTGTAGAGCTCTTCTCGCGGAGGGCGAACACTATCAAGGCGACCGCGATGATGCCCGGCACGAATGCCGCAAGGAAGACCCAGCGGTAGCGGGCATTGCCCTGGTCGCGAAGCAGCCACATCAAAAGGAACGCCAGCCCGGGCCCGATAACCGCGCCGAGGGTGTCCATGGCCCTGTGGAACCCAAAGGCCTTGCCTCTTATGTCCTCGCCGGTCGTATCGGCTATCATTGCGTCCCGGGGGGCGGTCCTTATCCCCTTGCCGACCCTGTCCACGAAACGAACGACCAGCACCTGCCAGGCCGCAGTCGCTGCTGCGAAGAAAGGCTTTGTCACGGTCGACAGGCCGTAGCCCGCGAATATCAATGCCTTTCGCTTGCCGAGGCGGTCCGATATGTAGCCCGAGAAACCCTTGAGGATGCTTGCGGTGCCCTCGGCTATGCCCTCGATGACCCCTATGAAGGCGACACCGGCGCCGAGTACGCTCGACAGGAATATGGGGAGCAGCGGGTAGATCATCTCGGTTGACGCGTCGGTGAAGAGGCTTACGAGTCCGAGTACCTTTACGGTGCGGCTCAGACGCTTTCCCGACTCGGCCTCCCGTCTTCCATTCTCCAAGTCAGGCACCCTCCATTACCTCTTCCCATAGCTCCCTGATTCGTTTTCGCGCCGTCTCGAGCGCCCGCCTGCCCGCCAGAGTGGCGCGGTAGTACTTCCTCCTCCTGCCCTCGACGATTCTATCTACCCTTTTCAGGTAGCCCATCTTCTCGAGCCTGTGCAGGGTGGGATAGAGGGTACCCGGACTTACGTCGTAGCCGTGCCGTGCCAGCTCCTTCGCAATGTCCGTGCCGCAGATCTCCTCTTCCGCGGCGTGGTAGAGGATGTGTATCTTTATGAAACCAGCGAAGAACTCTCTTTCCATGACATTGATATCGTATTACGATATCGCGATATGATATTTTATGTTGATAAAGCAGTCAAGCATTGCAGCGGCGGAGGCACGGGGATAGAATTATACATCTGATATATTGATATCCTTCGAGGGATCGAGGGAAGGAGTCGATTGGCAGCGATACAGGGCAGCTGGTGCCCGATCCGAATGCCGCAGATACCAGGGGCAAAGGTCCCGTGCGAGGATACCTGCGCCCTCTACATAACCTCTTCCAAACTGCCGCCCACCCACAGCTGCGCGCTGACCGCCATCGGGATATACGCCCTCCAGCGCATCGTCGTACCCGAGCAGGAGAAGGACACCCCGCCGGGCGAGGGCGGTGGCAGGCCCGGCACCGGCGACGAGCTGTAACAATGGCAAAGAAAGGTCCGTCCGAGAAGAACCGAAAAAACCGCACCCCCGGTGGCAAGGTAGAGCTGGGCCAGCGGGCGCTCGATAACTACAAGGCAAGGCTCACAAAAGGGCTGCTGGGCGTCGGCCTGGGCGAGGGCTATATCGTGGAGATACTGAACTACCGCACCAAGAGGGTGCTTCGGCGCGAGCTTTTCGAGGAACCGGAGGAGGCCCGGGAAGAACTCTCTAGAGTTCGAGAGGACATCAGCAAGATGACCACGGGCGAGTTCCGCAAGAAGTACCTTCAGCCGGAGGCCTGAGGTTCCGGGGGAGTCATTCCGTAAAGTCCTTTTCCTCCCCTATTACGTCGTCAACGACCATTCCGCTGACATTCAGGGCACTGTCGCCCGCCATCTCCGTGCCGATGCCGCGGCCGCCGGCGTCGGCACCGACCAGGTAAAGG
>JAENXM010000070.1 GCA_016649525.1 Actinomycetota bacterium | reverse complement strand
TTTGTAAAGGAAGTCCGCCGCGCCTTCCGCGAGGCTCTTTGCCGCCGCTTCCTCCTGGTCTTTCGGCACCACGACCGTAACCGGCATGTTCTCAAGGCCCGCCTTCCTGAGCTGCGCTACGGGAGTCGGCTCGTTGGGATCCGAGTCCTCGAGGTCCCACAGGACAAGGTCGCAGTCGAAATCGGAGATCTTCTTGACGCCAGCGGAGTCGCGCGAAGCCGCGACGAATTCCAGGCCCGCCCTCTCGATAGCGCCCTTGATGAGAAGCGCCGCCTCGCTGTCGCTGCCCAGGTAAGCTACCCTGTATGTCCTCAAGCGATCCTCCCTGGCCTTATTCTAATGCTGGTAGTCCCGGCGGAAAACAGGCGGGACAGGCCCGCGAGTCTGCTGCTTATCCACTCTGCCTACAGCTCGGGGTGGCGGCCGGCCCATGGGTGAGCCGCCTCGAAAGCGGCCGCCGCGCGCAGGACCGTCGGCTCGTCGTAGCGGCGCCCCACGATCTGGAGGCCCACCGGCAGACCGCCGGCCGTAAAGCCGCACGGCACGGACGCCGCCGGCTGTCCGCTGAAGTTGAACGGGTAGGTGAACCCTATCCATGAGGCGGGGCCTTGCTCCACGCCGTTTATGATATCCGGGCCCAGCATCCCGCCATCTTTCAAATCGAAAGCGGGGCATGCCGTGGTCGGCGTGAGCAGCAGGTCGTACTTCTCGAAGAAGCGCCGCATAATGTCCCACATTTCCACGCGGTGAAAGTTGACACGTACCATGTCCCTTCCGCTGAAGACGTCCATCAGCTCGAGGAAAGGCTTGTACAGGGTGTACATCTTCTCCTTTGCCTCTTCCAGGTTGTCTTCATGAGCTGTAACCGTCTCGAGGATGACCATCACGGTGAGGTCCTGTGCCATGTCGAATATTCCCGGGTCGTCCTCGACCACCTCGCAGCCGAGTTCGGAAAAGGCGAATGCGGCCTTCTTGGTTATCTCGACCACCTCGGGCTCGACTGCGGCGACCGCCATGTCAGAGGTGTAGGCGACCTTGAGCCCCTTGACACGGCCCTTGATCGACTCGAGATAGTTGACGCCGGAAGCGGGGAGTGACCACATGTCGCGGTCGTCGGGCCCCGACATGACGTCGATCATCATGGCGGCATCCGCGACCGACCTGGTTATCGGTCCCTCCGCGTTCATGGTCTCCCATCCGTGGTATGGCTTCGGACCGCAGGGTATGCGCCCGAAATGCGGCTTGATGCCAAAGACGCCGCAGAGGCTGGAGGGAATCCGGATCGAGCCGCCCCCGTCATTGCCAACGGCGAGTGGGCTGAAGCCCGCGGCCATCCCGGCCGCGGCGCCGCCGCTCGACCCGCCCACGGTCTTCCGTGTATCCCACGGGTTCAGAGTAGGGCCGAAGACGAGGTTGTCGGTCACCGCGACCAGGCCGAACTCCGGCACGTTGGTCTTGCCTAGTATGACGACACCGGCATCCTTGAGCCGCTCCACAAGTACCGCGTCCTCGTCAGGTACGTAATCCTCGAAAAGTACGGAGCCGAAGGTGGTGCGGACGCCCTTGGTGGGTATTAAGTCCTTGATGGTCACCGGTACTCCGGCAAGCGCCCCGGCCTTGCCCTTCTGGTACGCTTCCTCGGCCGCCCTGGCCTGCTCCATCGCGAGGTCGGCGCTGAGTGTGACAATCGCGTTTATCTTCGGGTTTAACTCGTCGATGCGCTCGAGTACGGCGCTTGTGACCTCCACGGGGGAAAGCTTCTTGGACCGGTACGCCTCAAGGAGCTCTACGGCACTCATCCAGCATATCTCTTGTTCGCTCACGGTAAACCTCCCTGATGTTTGTCTGTCGCCAATGTTCCAGTGGCTGACGCTGAATCTAGTTTGCGGGGATATCCCAGGGGAAGCTGACCTTGCGGGTCACCCTCGTCCTCTTCTCCTTTATAGCGGGCTCCTGGTGCGGGGTGAGGGTCAGGATCTTCCTGGCTTCGTCCGGATAGTTCGCGATGAACCTCAGCTCGTCCTCGGTGAGAGGTTTCTGGGTGGAGACGTTGGAAAGGCGCACCAGGTCGAGTATCTCGCGCGCTTCCTCGTCCGAGTGGAACTCTATCTCCAGCCGGTCGTATACGTTTCGGAAACCTTTGATTCCCCCGTAGGCGCCGGTGGTTATCATCCGCCCGGTCTCGACGATCTCGGGCTCGCCGCGGCCCAGTTCCTCGAAATCGTATAGCTCGTAGTTGCGCGCTTCCTTCAGCGCGCCGTCCGCGTGTATCCCCGACTCGTGCGCGAAAGCGTTCCTGCCGACCCCGACCTGGTTCACAGGCATGGGCAAACCGAAAGCGTACGCGGCGTACTTCGCGAGGCGCCAGGACTGCTTAAGGTCGATGCTGGGGTCCAGCCGGTAGCGCCCTTCCATGCCCGCGGACTTCTTCACGGCAAGCAGGCAGGAGAGCAGGTCGGCGTTCCCTGCGCGCTCCCCGATCCCGTTCACAGTCGTGTTCATGTAAACGTCCACCCCGCCGTCTATGGCGCCCTTCGCTCCCGATATGGATGTCGCGACCGCCATGCCGAGGTCGTTATGGCAGTGGACCTCTAACTCGATGCCGACTTCCTCCGCAAGCGCCCTCATCCTCTCGTAGATGGTGAATGGGTCGTCATAAGCCACCGTATCGCAGTAGCGCACGCGCGCGGCGCCGGCCTCTTTTGCCGCCCTGGCAAACTGGACGAGGTCATCGATACCGGTCCGCGAGGCATCTTCCGCGTTCGCGCCGACTGTCGTGAACCCTAACTCCACGGCGCGGGTCAAGGCCTCGGTCATCATGTCTATGACGTTGCTCAAGTTCTTCTTGCCCTTCCACTTGCCGCTGATCATCTGGGGCGACGTCGAGATGGAGATGTTGATATGCTCCAGGTCGGGCACCATTTCGCGGGCGAGCTCAATATCGGCCTTGATGGCCCTGAGCCACCCGGAAATCCTCAACCGCTTTAATGCCCCTACCTCGGTGAGCTCGATATTCCCCTGCAGGTAGTTCGTCTCGTGGTTGGTGGTGGGAAAACCCGCCTCGCTCTGCATGACGCCCATCCGGTCCAGATATATGTTGATCATGGTCTTCTGGATCTTCGCGAGCCCCACCTGCGAGGTCTGCACGCCGTCCCGGTTGGTGACGTCTATTATGTATATCGTGTTATCGGACATCCCTTGTTGCTCCTATCCCCGTTTGAGCGGTAGATCTCCGCAAGAATCCTTATACGGGGTTGTTCTCATGCCCCTTGCTGCATTTCCATCGCGCATCGATACATTATATCAAAGAGATCTGGTATCTCATCGACTTCGAGTGACGAGAAGGCGATGCGGATGTCTGTGCCGCCCTCGGCTATCACGCCCACGCCGTACTGCTCGATGAGCCGCACCCTCAATTCCTCCGCATCGACATCCTTGAGCCTCAAGCACATGAAGTAACCGGCGTTGAAAGGGTAAGGTTCCCAGACTCTGGCGAAGTCAGGGTTGTCGAGCACCTCCCTCACCTTGAGCGCCCTGCTCTTCATCAGTGCGTGCTTCTCTGCGGCCTGATCGGCGAAACCGGGGTCGCCCATCGCCTCGAGCAGTATCGATTGCGAAAGCTGCGGGCAGTTGGAGATGTTGCCCCTGATCGTGCCACCGACCTTTTTCTCTAGCGCCGAGTAGACCTCTTTCTCCCTCCCTCCCACAAGCGCACTGAAAGTGACAAACCCCGTGCGGAGCCCCCAAACGTACATCTCTTTCGTTGCGCCGTCGAGTTTGACAGGGAAAAGATGCTCGCTCTCGCCCGCCAGAAGCCCGAATACCGACTCGGTCAGCACGTCGTCGTCGTAGAAGAGCCCGAAGTATGCATCATCGGCCACCACCACGGCATCGCGGCCGGGCCCTGTGACGGCAGCAAGCGCCCGCGCCAGTTCCCCGGCTTCCTTTTTCTTGATCGAGTACCCGGTCGGGTTGTTGGGGAAATTGAGGAGAAGGATCGCCTTTCCCTTCTCGGACAGGACCTCATCGAGCAGGGCAGCCATACCTTCGATGTTGAATCCGCCCGAACCAGTGAAGAACGGGAACGTCCTGATATTCGCCCCCCGACGTATGCCGTAGATCATCCCGTAGTTGCCCCAGAACTTGTCGGGCAGCAGGACAACGTCGCCGGGATCGACGAAGAGCTCTCCGGTGATGGTCAACCCGTGGGTTATTCCGCTGGTGACAACCGGCAGGCTTATCTCCTTACCGGATAACGACGGGTTTTTCCTCAGCATCCGATCGAGCCAGGCGCGCCTAAGCCCGGGGTTCCCGGTGGAAGGTGCGTAGTCGAGCGCCTGGTCGGCTGAGAGCCCCTTTATACGCCCGATGACCGAGCCCAGGTACATGGCCTCGCCGCCCGACCTGGCGATCCCTATCGTCGCGTTGTACCGGTATGCCTTCTCGCGGGCCTCCGCTGTCTGAGTCAGGATGCCGCGTGGGAAATAAAGCTCCTTCCCGAGCTGCGAGAGCACCCCGAACAGCGCGGGACACGAACCCTCTATTATGGTGTTTAACTCAGAAGCCAGCGGGTTCATATCGCCTCTCAGACAAGAGAGAACAATTCATTCTTTCGCTTATGGAATAATAACACACGACACACGGGGTCAGGTCTTGAATCGTGAATTTCCGCTAAGCCCGGCCTCTCAGGCCGGGATCGGGTAACCGGGCTAAGAACCCGGTCTAAAAAAGAATTCATGGTTAGCAAGTCAAGTTTCAAGACCTGACCCCCTCTATTTTGACCGCGCAGACTTTGAGCTCAGGAATCTTCGATTCAGGGTCGAGCGCGTCGCTTGTCAGGATGTTGGCAGGGCTCTCCGCGAAATGGAACGGCATGAAGACTTCTCCGGGCTTCACCCTCTCCGTAAGACGTGCCTCGAGGGTGAGCTCTCCCCTGCGGCTTGCCACCTTTACACGCCCGCCGTCGGATACGCCCAGATCCGCTGCGTCGGCGGGGTTCACCTCCACATACGCGCCCTCGACCTCGCGGTCCAGCGTGGGCGAGTTCCTGGTCATGGTACCGGTGTGGTACTGGAAGATTATCCTCCCCGTCATCAACACGAACGGGTACTCTTTGTCCGGAAGCTCGGCGGGGGGCCTGTAACCAACGGGATTGAAACGGCCCTTCCCGCGCGTGAACCGCCCCTCGTGCAGGAACACCGTGCCGGGGTGGTCCGGCGCCGTGCACGGCCACTGCAGCCCGAGTGTCCCGAGGCGCTCGTAGCTGATCCCCTCGTACTGCGGTGCGAGGGACGCCATCTCGTCGAAGACCTCCTCGGCCGAGGCGAAATCAAAACCCGGTGCGCCCATCGCGCGGGCCAGCCCGCAGAGCATCTCCCAGTCTGCAAGGGCCTCACCGGGCGGCTCTACCGCCTTGCGCACCCGCTGGACGCGCCGCTCGGTGTTGGTGAAGGTCCCGTCCTTCTCCGCCCAGCAGGCCCCGGGGAGGGCGACGTGCGCGAGCCCCGTCGTGTCCGTCTCCATGATGTCCTGCACGACGAGGAAATCCAGGTTCTCGAGCGCCGCGCGTACATGGCTCGTGTTGGGGTCGGAGACGAGGGGGTTCTCCCCGAGTATGTACATGAACTTTATCCTGCCGCCCGCGGCCGCCTCCATCATCTCCATAAGCGTGAGGCCGGGCTTGCGCGGAAGCTCTGTGCCCCAGGCATCCTCGAACTTCCCCCTCGCCTTCCCGTCATCGACCCTCTGGTACCCCGGATAGAACTCCGGGAGCCCACCTACATCGCAGGATCCCTGCACGTTGTTCTGTCCGCGCAGCGGGTTCACCCCGGTAGCAGGGCGGCCTACGTTACCGGTTAGCATCGCCAGATCGGCGAGGGCCTTCACGTTGTCGGTGCCGGAGGTATGCTGCGTTATGCCCATGCAGTAGACTATTGCCGCGCTCCGCGCGCCTGCGAAGGCACGGGCGGCCTTAACCAGATCCCCGGCGGGAATACCGGTTATCCCGGATGCCCATTCCGGAGTGCAGGCCTCTAGCGATCCCCTGAGGGCCTCGAAGCCCTCGGTGCGGTAATCGACGAACTCCCTGTCGAAAAGGCCCTCGTCGACGATGACCTTCATCATCGCGTTTATGCAGGCGACGTCCGTACCCGGCTTCTGCGCCAGGTGCATGGACGCGTAGGGGCTGAGCTGTATGATCCTGGGGTCGAATATGATTAGGTCCGCGCCCCTCCGGACAGCCTCGAGTATCTTCCCCGCGATCACCGGGTGCTGCTCCGTAGTGTTGGAGCCCGTTATCAGTATGCAGTCGGCCCCCGCCAGCTCGTTTATCGAGTTGGTCATGGCCCCGCTCCCGAACGCTGCCGCCAGACCGGCGACCGTGGGGCTTTGTCACAAGCGGGCGCAGTGGTCGATGTTGTTCGTGCCGACCACGGCGCGGGCCAACTTGTTTACCAGGTAGTCCTCCTCGTTGGTGCACTTGGCGGAGCAGATGAAGGCGGCTGCGTCAGGCCCGTGTCTTTCCACGGTATCACGGAGCCTGTCCGCGACAATCGACAGCGCCTCTTCGACCGGGACGGCCTCCCGCTTACCGTCCCTGCGTACAAGCGGCCTCGCAAGCCGCCTCGGGCTCTCCACGAACTCGTACGCGGCCCAGCCCTTGAGGCACAGCGTGCCGTCCGAGACTGGGTGCCCCTTCTGCGGGAGCACCCCGGCGAGCCTGCCGCCCGAGACCTCGAGCAGCATCCCGCACCCCGTCCCGCAGTACGGGCAGACGGTCGGCACTGTACGGTAGTCGGTCAACTCTCCTCCTGTATCTATCTACTCGAGGTCCTTCTCGGTCCCGAGGACCGCGAGCGGGCTCTTCTCCTCCGGACTTCGACCCGGCCTGTAACCCAGGTTGTCTTCAACAACCCTGCCGACCTTCCGGTAAAGCGTGCGCAGGGGGATCCCCATCGGGCAGGCCTCCTCGCAGAGGCCGCAGTCGATGCACCTTCCCGCCATGTCGATCGCCCTTATGAGGTGGAATGCGGGCTGGGCAGGGGGAACCCGGCCTCGCTCGACCATCTCGGCATCGTCGAGGGCGCACTCTTTGCAGTAACAGAGCGGGCAGACGTTGCGGCAGCCGTAGCACTTGACGCACGAGCCGAAGCGCGAGAGCCAGAAGTCAAGCCTGTCCTCCGCGGGCATCCCGTCCATCTTCTCGACGAGCGAGTCATCCGGGACGCCCTCGACCCTCCGCCCCTCGAGGATCTCTGACGGGTAAGGCACCGCGCACCCGCACCCCCGCGCGAGCTCCTCCTCGCACGCGAGCCCCAGAATGACTGTTCGGCCAAGATTTACCTGCCCCTGCTTGAAAAGCTCTACCAGGGACCGCTCATCGCACCCGCGCGCTACGACCGCGATGCGGATCCCGGGGTCCGCCGCCTGCAGGCGCCGGACTATGGATGCGAGCGGGTAGCGTTCACCGGCAGGATAATCCCCGGCCATCTCCTCGATATCGGCGGCCGTGAAGAGATGCGGCAGGTGGCTCCCCCCGGCGAGGCGGTAGCCCAGGACACCGTCGACCTCGCCTTCGAGAAGCTCCCTCGCCTTTTCCTTGATCGACAATGTCCCTCCCTCTAAACCGGCTCGAGCGGCTTGAAAGCGTTCCTGATGCGCTCCCACTGCGCGGGGTCTTTCTCCCATCCCGACCTCAAGGGGCTCGGCCCCGCCTTCTCGACCTGCTCCGTGAAGCCCTTTACGACGTCCGCGAACTTCTCCCCCTCGGAGGCGGAGACCCACTCGAGCCTGAACCGGTCCTCGTCTATACATATGAACTCGAGCACGTCTCGCATGACCTGGAAGCGCTTGTATGTCATGTAGTTGCCCTTGATGTAGTGGCAATCCCCTATGTGGCAGCCGGCGATAAGCACACCGTCTATCCCCATCTGGAAAGCCTTGATGACGTGGTAAGGGGATATCGTCCCGGTGCACATCACACGTATGTCCAGAACGTTCGGCGGGTACTGGAGCCTGCTCACCCCGGCCAGGTCCGCCCCGGCGTAGGAGCACCAGTTGCACAGGAACGCGAGTATCTTTACCTCGTCCTTGCCATTCACTTCCGGCATCTCTCCTTACTCCTGTCGGGCATCGCTTCCATGCTTCTACAGCGG
>JAENXM010000081.1 GCA_016649525.1 Actinomycetota bacterium | reverse complement strand
AGATGTGTATAAGAGACAGCGTGGTGGAGGCCGTACGGCACATGAGGGCTATCAACGGAGAGATAGCGAGGCTTACGACCCTGCGGCAGGAAGAGTTGATGGCGGCCGCAAAGGAACTGCGCGCTCCCCACGAGCTTGTCATCGAGGTAGCTCGTGCGGGGAAGCTCCCCGTTGTCAACTTCTCGGCGGGAGGTATAGCGACACCGCCCGACGCAGCCATGATGATGCAGCTGGGAGCCGACGGCGTCTTCGTCGGGTCGGGCATTTTCAAGAGCGAGAACCCGGCCGAGCGCGCGCGGGCCATCGTCGAGGCCACCACCCATTTCAACGACCCCGAACTCATCGCCCGGGTGTCAAGGGGACTCGGCGATGCGATGCGAGGCCTTGAGATAGGCGAGATCGCGAAGGAGAACCTTATTCAGTTCCGTGGCTGGTAACGGTATAACAATCGGGGTGCTCGCTCTCCAGGGAGCGGTGCGTGAACACCTGGAAATGATAGAAAGCTGCGGGGCCCGGGGGATCGGCATCAAGCGCCCCTCCGGGCTTAACGGTGTTAACGGGCTGATAATCCCTGGAGGAGAAAGCACCACGATCGGAAAACTAGTTGATAAGTACGGCTTTACCGACGCGCTGCGGAGCCTGGGTGCCCAGGGGGTTCCGATCTTCGGCACGTGCGCCGGGTTGATCCTTCTGGCCCGCAGGGTCAAGGGCAGGCATGGCACGCTGGTGGAGCTTGCGGACGTCACCGTCAACCGCAACGCGTTCGGGAGGCAGGTCGATTCGTTCGAGCAGGACATCGAGGTCCTCGGCATCGAGGACGAGGACCGCCCCTTCAGGGCAGTCTTCATAAGGGCTCCTTTGATAGTGGAGACCGGGGAGCTCGTAGAGGTCATGGCCAGGGTCAGTCAGGGGGTAGTGATGGCAAGGGACGGCCACTTTCTGCTCGCAGCTTTTCACCCGGAGCTGACGGGGGACGTCCGTATCCACCGGTATTTCATCGATATGGCGCGAAAGACCGATAAAAGCGGCGTGGAGGTTTGAGATGTCCGGTCATTCGAAATGGCACTCCATCAAGCACAAAAAGGGGAGGGAAGACGCCAAGAGGGGTCAGCTCTTCAGCAAGCTTTCCCAGAAGATAATGGTCGCGGCACGCGAAGGCGGCGGCAACCCGGATTCCAACCCGACGCTCGCCTCCGCGATAGAGACGGCCCGCGGCTACAGCGTGCCGATGGACAACATCAAGAGGGCGATCGCAAAGGGGACCGGGGAGCTTGTGGGCGGCGGGCTCGAGAGCTTGAGCTTCGAGGGCTATGGAGAGGGCGGGGTGGCCATACTGGTGGAGGTGCTCACCGACAACCGGAACAGGGCTACCTCGGATGTTAGAAGGGCCTTTACCCGCGCGGGCGGAAACCTCGGCGAGGCGGGCTGCGTCTCCTGGATATTCGAGAAGAAGGGAGTGGTCCTCGTCAGGAAGGACCCGGAGCACGACGAGGATGAGCTTCTCAACATAGCGCTCGAGGCGGGGGCAGACGACCTGAAAGGCGAAGGTGAATACTGGGAGATAGTGTGTGACGTAGAGCATTTCCGCGGCGTCAAGGAGAACCTCGCAGCAGCGGGCATCGAACCGGAGAGCTCGGAGCTCACCATGTTCCCCAAGACGATGGTTCCGCTTGACCGCGACAAGGCGAAGAAGGTCCTTCGCCTTGTGGAGGCGCTCGAGGACCTGGACGACGTCCACGATGTTTACGCCAACTTCGATATCCCGGATGAGGTACTGGAAGAGGTAGCATCACTGTGATCCGCGCCGGGGGTGGATATTGAGGGTTCTGGGAGTGGACCCCGGTATTACGAACACCGGATACGGCCTGGTGGTCGAGGTGTCCGGCAGGCTGCAGGCCGCGGAGTCCGGGTCCGTCAAGACGCCTCGCTCGGCGGACATGTCACACCGCCTCGATATCCTGTACGGGGAGATCAAGGACCTCATCGAGCAGTTGTCCCCCGATGTCGTCGTCCTCGAGCAGTTGTTCTTCAACACGAACCTGAAGACGGCCTTAGCGGTCGGACAGGCGAGGGGAGTCATTCTGCTCGCCTGCAGGCACGCCGACGTAACCTGGACCGAGTACACCCCCCTTCAGGTGAAACAGACGGTAGTCGGGAACGGCAACGCCTCGAAGGAACAGGTCAAGTACATGGTGGGTGCCCTGCTTGGTCTCGGCAGCCCACCGAAGTCGCTGCACGCCTGCGACGCGCTGGCCATAGCGATATGCCACCTCCATATGAGGGGGCTCAAGGAGAAGACCGGGAGTTAGGGAAGTGGTCTCTTATCTGACCGGCAGGGTGATGGAGAAGAAACCGGACGGTCTCGTCGTCCTGGTTGGCGGGCTCGGGCTGGAGGTACACGCGCCGGCCGGCACCATCGACAAGGCGCCGGAGGCGGGCGAGAAGATCTCGCTTTATACCTATCTGCACGTCAGGCAGGACGTACTGCAGCTCTACGGGTTTGATTCGCCGGAGGCGAGGGACCTTTTCATTGAGTTGATGTCCGTGACGAACGTGGGCCCGCGTCTCGCGCTTTCCGTGCTCTCCGTTTTCTCGCCGGCCGGCTTCATCAAGGTGGTCGGTGACGGTGACGCGGACGCCCTTACCATAATCCCCGGTGTCGGCAAGAAGAGCTCGCAGAGGCTCATCCTCGAGATGAGGGAGAAGGTGGGGAAACCGCTGGAAGAAGTTATAACCCTTACTCCCGAGAGGCGCCGCCCGTTCGAGGAGGCGACGGAGGCTTTGATGCAGCTGGGATACTCGAGGCAGGAAGCCTACCAGGCACTCAAGAACTATCCGTTCGAGGAGGAGAAGCCCCGGGTCGAGGACATGTTGCAGTTCGCTTTGAAGAGCGCCCATCGCGGCATATCACAGGAGCTTGAGTAGCTCATGGAAGAAAAGCCGGATGTAATCTCGCGAGAGGTGACCGCCGAGGAGCGGGTGCTCGACCTCACCCTGCGGCCTCGCACGCTCTCCGAGTTCGTCGGGCAGAAGGCCAACAAGGAGCAGCTCCACGTCTTCATCGAGGCGGCCGGGAAGCGGGGGGAGGTCCTCGACCACGTGCTGCTGTCAGGGCCGCCGGGCCTCGGAAAGACCACCCTTGCGAACATCATCGCCAACGAGCTCGGCGTCAATCTCAGGGTCACCAGCGGGCCGGCCGTCGAGAGGCAGGGAGACCTGGCCGCCATACTTACGAACCTGGAGGAGGGCGACGTCCTTTTTATCGACGAGATACACCGGCTGCCGAGGGCGGTCGAGGAGATCCTCTACCCGGCCATGGAGGATTTCAAGATAGACATCGTGATAGGGAAGGGGCCGGGCGCAAGGTCCGTCCGCCTCGAACTGCCGCGCTTTACCCTCATAGGCGCCACCACAAGGGTGGGCCTGTTGACCGCGCCGCTGCTCACGCGCTTCGGAGTCTCTTGCAGGCTGGGCTACTACCCAATTGATGAGACGGAGGCTATCGTAAGGCGCGCGGCCGGCATCATGGAGATCGAGGTGGACGATACGGGCACCCGGGAGATAGCGTGCCGCTCACGTGGCACTCCCAGGGTCGCGAACCGGCTCCTGCGCAGGGTCAGGGACTTCGCCCAGGTGAGGGCCCAGGGTGCTGTCACCGGGCAGGTGACGGTAGCGGCGATGTCGCTCCTGCGGATAGACGATGTCGGCCTCGACGTGCTGGACCAGGCGATACTCAAGATCCTGATAGACAAGTTCGGCGGCGGGCCCGTCGGCCTTAAGACGCTTGGGGCCGCGGTGGGCGAGGACCCCGACACCCTGGAGGAGGTCTACGAGCCGTTTCTCATGCAGATGGGGTTTATCAAGCGCACTCCGCGCGGGAGGGTCGCGACCCCGAGGGCCTTCGAACACATGGGCAGGGAGGTCGGGGGCGGTGGAGAGAAACTGTTCTAGCGTCAAGTGTCGGGTCCGGAGGCGGTAAGGGCACGATGAAGATACTGCTTCACACCTGCTGCGCACCCTGCATGACCTATCCCATGAAGGTCCTCTCCGAGCGCGGCTACCAGGTGGTCCCGTATTTCTATAACCCGAACGTGCATCCGCACAGGGAATACCAGAAGCGTTATTCAGCCGTTTCGGACTACTGCCGCGGGCAGGGAGTGGACCTCCAGGTTGGGCCTTACGAGATGGAGCAGTTTCTGCTCGAGGTCTCTTCCCGTGTTGATACCCGCTGCGAGCGCTGCTTCCAGATAAGGCTTGAGCGCGCGGCGAGGCAGGCGAGCATTCTGGGCATTGGGGAGTTCACCACGACCCTGCTGGTGAGCCCCTACCAGGACCAGCGGCTCATCCGTTCAGCCGGCGAGTCCGCCGCGATCGAGCACGGGGTCCTTTTCCTCTTCGAGGACATGAGAGAGGGCTACCAGGAGACCGTGTCCCGGTCGCGCGAGCTCGACATATACCGGCAGTCCTACTGCGGATGCGTGTACAGCGAGAAGGAGAGATACCAGAAGGGCGACCCACCCCGCACATGAAGACCGAATTGTTCGACTATCAACTGCCGGATGAACTCATCGCGCAGGAGCCCTCCGAAGTACGCGACATGAGCCGCCTGCTGGTGGCCGAGAAGGCTTCCGGCACTATCTCGCATCGCGTCTTTTCCGACCTCCCCGACCTCTTGGACGCTGGCGACTGCCTTGTGGTGAACAGCTCGAGGGTCTTCCCGGGCCGCCTTATCGGTCGCAAGGAGGGGACCGGGGGAAAGGTCGAGGTGCTACTGCTCGAGAGGCTTAGCCCCGGGCTGTGGCGGGCGCTGGTGGGAGGGGCCGCGCTGAGACCCGGCGTTCGCTTCGAGCTGGGCGATGACATCACGGGTGAGATGATGGAGGGTCCGCTTGACGGTAAGGCGGTGATACGGTTCGAGTCATCGGCCGATGAGGGAGATATCGACGGGCTCATCTTCAGGGCGGGGGAGGTACCGCTTCCTCCTTATATCAGAAAAGAGCTCGGTGACCCGGAGAGGTACCAGACCGTTTACAGCGAGCGCGAGATCTCGGCCGCTGCGCCGACCGCCGGGCTCCACTTCACGGGTGGGCTGCTGGACGAGATGAAATCAAATGGGATCATCATCGAGCGGCTCGAGCTGGCTGTAGGGCTCGACACGTTCCTGCCGGTCAGGGAGGAGCGCATCGAGGACCACAGCATCCACTCCGAGTGGTTCAGCGTGGGGGCGGAGTGCGCAAACGGGGTCAACGAGGCGCGCGAGACGGGCTCGCGGGTCGTTGCGGTCGGTACCACAGCGGTTCGCGCACTGGAGTCTGCGGCCGATAGTCGTGGGCGGCTCGTTCCAAGGTCCGGGTATACGGACCTTTTCGCCTCGCCGGGCTTCGAGTTCAAGGCCGTTGACGCGCTCGTCACGAACTTCCACTTCCCGCGCTCGACGCCCCTTGTCCTTGTGTGTGCGTTCGGGGGCACCGGTTTCATCCTCGAGGCTTACCGCGAGGCGGTCCGAGAGCGGTACCGCTTCTACTCTTTCGGCGATGCGATGCTGGTGATGTGATGGCTGAAGGACGATTTGATTTCCGGGTTACCGCGAAGGACAAAGTGACGAGGGCGAGGTGCGGTGTTATCAACACGCCCCACGGCGAGTGTGAGACCCCCCTTTTCATGCCGGTCGCGACCCTGGCCAGCGTGAAGGCCATGAGGCCCGACGAGGTCCGCGGGCTCGGGTTCGACATGGTCCTGGCCAATGCCTACCACCTTATGCTTAGGCCCGGGGTCGACGTCGTGGAGGGAGCGGGGGGCCTGCACGCGTTCATGAGGTGGGGCGGGCCAATACTCACCGACTCCGGCGGCTACCAGGTATTAAGCCTTGGGAGGGATGTAAGGATAACCGAAGAAGGAGCCTCGTTCCGCTCCCACCAGGACGGGGGCTCTGTCTTCCTCTCGCCCGAAGCCTGCATGCAGCTCCAGGGCAGGCTAGGGGCGGATATCATCATGGCCCTCGACGAGTGTCTACCTTACCCTTCGGACAGGGACAGGGTGGAGAGATCGCTGCGTCTGAACCACGACTGGGCCCTTCGCTGCCGGGAATCGCACACGGACGGGCGCCAGGCGCTGTTCGGGATCATCCAGGGGGGGATGTACGCCGACCTGAGGGCGCGCGCAGCCCGGATGATAGTCGAACTGGGCTTTCCCGGGTACGGCCTCGGGGGCCTGAGCGTGGGCGAGCCCCGCGACCTGACCCTCGAGCTCGTAAGCGAGACACTTGCCCACGTGCCCGAGCACGCGCCTGTATATTTGATGGGTGTGGGAGACCCACTGGGCATCGGGGAGTCGGTCGCCCTTGGGGTGGACATGTTCGACTCCACCCTGCCCACCCGCATCGCCAGGAACGGGTCCGCCCTGGTCGATGGCGGCAGGATCAACCTGCGGAACGCCCGCTTCACAACCGACGACGGACCGCTCGAGCCTTCATGCGAGTGCTATGCGTGTTCCAACTTCAGCCGCGCCTACATCCGGCACCTCGTGGTCTCGAAGGAGATACTCGGCCTCTACCTGCTGACCGGTCACAACCTTCATAAGTTGTCATGCTTGATGTCCGGCATAAGGGAGGCTATAGCTACCGGGTGCTATACAGAGTTCCTTAACCGTTTGAAAAGGATGGGGTCAGGTCTTGAATCGTGAATTATTAAGACCGGGCTCTTAGCCCGGTTCACCGATCCCGGCCTGAGAGGCCGGGCTTAATAGTCAATAAGAATTCACGATTCAAGACCTGACCCCACAACCCGAATGACAAAGCGAGCGGCTTCCAGTATTATATGTGGGCCCGCGTAATGCGGCTGTGGTGTTTCAATGGCCCGAGGAGGAAAGTGCGATATGGCATTTATCTACGGTTTCTTGGCGGCCCATCCGGAGCTCGTCTTACAGGCCAAACAGAGCGCGACTCAGAAGGCGAGCGCGTTCAGCACGTGGGGGATGTGGGTCCTCATACTTGTCATGGTACTTGTCTTCTACCTGCTCCTCATACGACCCCAGAGGAAGCGCTCCCATGAGCACGACGAGATGGTAACCAAGCTGGAACGTGGGGACGAAGTGGTAACCGTCGGTGGCGTCCACGGTATCATCAAGAGGATGACCGAGGATACCGTGGTGCTGGAGGTGGACCAGGGAGTGAGGATGACGTTCGCGAGGTCAGCGATATCGCGGAGCGTCTCGCAGCCCGAGGAGGAGGAGGAAGAAGTAGAGGAAGTGGAAGAGGAAGTCGAAGAGGAGACCGCGGAGGAAGAGGAAGAGGAGACCGCGGAGGAAGAGGGAGAGGAGACCGCGGAGGAAGAGGGAGAGGAGACCGAGAAATAAAAAGGGACCCTGGCGTAAAAGACTTTGCGCGGTCGCGTCCTTTTGAACTGATATGAGC
>JAENXM010000373.1 GCA_016649525.1 Actinomycetota bacterium | reverse complement strand
TTCATAAACAAGAACGACATCGCCGGCGTGATAAAGCTTGTAAAACAGCGCATATCGAATGTCGATGAGGTCACGAAGAAGATCCTCGTGCTGCGCCCGCCACAGGATTTTTGGAAGGTGCAAGCGGTGACCCTCTATTACCTTGCCAGCCTCAAGGACCAGTTGAAGGACCAGAACGACTTGAACGATGCTGTGCTTACGGGCAAACCGACACAGGATCTCAAGGCGATAGCGGACCAGGCCGCGTTGAAGACGAGGGCTATTGGCGCGGAGCTCGGTGTCGAGATCCAGAAGGTCGATTTGAAGCTCAAGTCTACCGAGGAGCAGCCTGAGCCGAAGCAGTCCGCGACGCAGTCGGCAACGAAGTCCGCGACACAGTAAGCTCGTTCATATAGCGCGTTGACGCTGCACTTGATGGGATTTCTACGAACTGACGAACTCAATCCGGAGAATCGCGCGTGAACAGGTGTTCTTTCCACCCCGACCAGGAAACGATGGTCCCCTGCCTCGGGTGCGGCAGGTATTTCTGCCGCATTTGCAGTCCACCCAGTGGCGCTGGACAGTACTGTTCACGCTGCTATGAGGAATCGCTGGCTGAGATGGAAGAGCGGAGGACCTCGCCTCTCGCGGCAGTTAGGGATTTCCTTGGAGTCGGGGACCGGGCGGAAGAGGGTGCCAGGCCTGAGGGTAGCTCACCGCGGAGCCCTTCCGCCCTGTCCAGGTTCACAAACGAGTTCAAGAGAGTGCCTGAAGTTATTCCCGGTTTACCGGCAAGGGCCTGGTCCAAAATCGCACATGCGACTACAGAGCACTTTCCGCTGGTTTTGAGTGGGGTGGAGAAGTACGAGGGCGAGCCGCGTCTTCGGGAGTGCTGGTATAAACTTGCTGCCGTCGTGCTGGCAGGTACAGCCACATGGACGCTTGTCGCCGCGCTGACGCACCACAGGCGACCGTGGGTGTCCATAGTCATTGCCTTCCTTGTGGCATCGGGTACGGTTTTGTCACTTGGGACTCGTTCTGGGGTGATGGTCGGGCTTCTGGCTATGGCGCTCGCTCTTCTGTCGCTGGCGATAGGGGAGGTACTGGTGCAGGCGCTTTACCGTTACGGTGTGATCAAATCACTCGACCTGCCGAGGATAGCGCTCTTTCAAGCGGAGTACGCCGGTGATGTATACCGTAGTTTCGTGGTCAACGTCGTAATATTGAGGTTTCTGCCATCCGCCGCGGTTGCTTTCATGGCCGGTTGGTGGCCCGTTTCTAAGAGGCCTGGCTGGAGGGGGTTCCGCATCAGCGGCTGAGAATGTCCCGGCTGAGTACCTCTATACTGCCGGGGGTCATCAGGACCATATCCTCATTACGTACGCCGCCCCACCCCTCTATGTAGATTCCGGGCTCAATGGTGAAAACCATGCCTGGCTGAAGCGTGTCTTTGGA
>JAENXM010000183.1 GCA_016649525.1 Actinomycetota bacterium | reverse complement strand
GTTCTCATGCATGTTTTCTAACCGTGATAACGACTTCATGCGGGCATCCGCTGGCGGAGGGATAGGGATTCGAACCGCCCCACGCGCCTGTGTCGCGCGGTGACCCCGGCCTCGATACTTCCAGCCCGAATGCTCAAACGGTTTTCAGGTTCTGTGAAGTCTGTGACGTCTGGTGTTATTCCGTGTTGCCTGGAGCCATCCTGTTCCGGGGTCGGCGGAGTCTGGTGTCACCCTGAATTATCTGGCGCTATCTGGTGTCATCCTGTTCAACTGGCATTGATTTGCAGATTGTTTGCAGATTTCAGGGTTGTTCGACACCGTCCTCTCTCTGATTCACCTGTTTGATGAGGAACTTCCTGACTTTGGCCGGATGTTGATGTTGCCACTGGAGGCACTCACGGTAATGCGGAGAATCACCTTCGACTCTCCATAGACATCGTTCGTGTAGTCATCGCCCCTGAGCTCCATACCGGAAGCATTGATATTCCCTGAGCTCGTATTGGCGGTCACGTAGACGCCGACGTCATCCGGCACATCGAGGTTGATATTACCGGAGCTTACCTTCACGGTGGCCACGAGATTCGCTCTCCATTCACCCAGCAGATCAAGATTGATGTTGCCGCTGCTGCACTTTGCACCGAGTTCCATGGGGGACGAGTACCTGCCGTTCAACCGCAGGGTTACGCTGCCGCTGCTCACGTTGGTCTCCACCTTCTTGAGATCGGGCATGTCACCGGATAGGCTGGCCGACACTCCTCCGCTGCTTGAATCGATGTTGAGGCCCAGTAGCGACAGCCCGCCCAGATCGAGTTCGGAACTGCCGCTGCTGGTCTTCACGGCGAGGTCCATGGGCACTTTGTCATTCAGGCGGATGTCCCATTCGTTTCGGGTGTTCCAGAGTGTGGGCAGCCATCCCCCGGACTGCTCGACGGTGAGTTCCCCCGTTCCATCGCTTACGTCATATCGGACCTCCGGTTCCCATTTCTTGACATTGTATGTAAAGTCAGCCTCCAGCAGGTCGGCGGCTCCACCCCTGACCTTCATCTTCCCCCTGCTCATGTCGAGGGTCGCGTCGACGGTCTTCGCTCCCTGCAGCTGCACGGTCTCTGAAGTGGTTCGCGTCGGTCCCACGTTAGTCACGGCCAGAGGTATCCATACGGCCGCCCATGCCACGATTAGCGCTGTGCTGATGATGCCGAGGGCCAGGCCCGCTGTGGCCAGTCCCGCTCCGCCCAGGCGGCCTTCGCTCTGCTTGATGTTCTTCCTGGAGATCACCCCGAAGACTATCGCGAGGACCGAGCCGATAAGCGGCACGCAGAGGAACCCGCATATGCCCAGTACCAGTGAAGCGACGGCGAGTCCGCTCGTCTTCGGCCTCACCCGGGCCGGGGATGCCTGAGGGGCGAAGGCGGGTGGTCTCGGTGGTTCGGGCATGCCCTTTTGGACATCCGGTCCCCCGGGTTCGGCCTTCTCCGCTCCCTCACCGTCCGGCGGCCCGGCGACCGCTCTTGTGCCACAACCGGGGCAGAGAATATCTTCGGGTCCCAACTCCTTGCCGCATTTGCTGCAATGCATGTCGAATCCTCCCTTGTAGTCGTCCTCCTTTATGATAACACGAGGCCTCACGGCACCTGAGTTCAACGAAATAGTCGCCGACCAGTATCAAAGACTTTCGTCAATTTCGTTTCTTGCAGATGGTATGCAAACACCCACTACTGAGGACGCCCTAATTGTTGGGGATATCCCTGATATAATACCAACCGACAACGGGGCAATAACTAGTCAAAAAATTGACACTCATAGAAAAGGATGGGTGCCATGGCAAACACTGAGGACAAGATCCAAAAAGAAGATTGGACACCTTGGGTCGATGAAATCATCGAGAAAAGCGGGAGCGTACAGGAGGCGGTAGAGTTACTGCGAAAGGAGCGAAAGATCTTCCTGCTCCTGTGGTTACCGCCGCTACTTCTACGCCTGCTCTACGAGTTATTCACCAGCATTACCAATAGGTCTCGTAAAACAACCGCTTATATGATCGCCTCTATAAGCCTTGGCAACATTTCAGCGGCCACAAGTTTCTACGCTACTATTAGATTCGGAAAAATACTGGGTTTCGGGATCTACAAGAGGTGGGTACGTGTTTTCGTGCTGTGGGTACTGGGCCTATTTCCTTCTTTCATCTACACTCTGGTAAAGGCAAAAGAACAGATCAAGGTGCTGACAGGCCCCATTAGAGGCGTCTGCCCAGAGTGCGGCGCGAAGGTCGTCGAGGTCGAGGCGGGGGAAGCAGAGGTGTGGTACGGGGTAGACATCAGCGGCGACACTGACCGTGTAGACGTGAGACTCGTGGACATGCCTGAAGTACGGGACCGTCGGTACAGGTGCAAGATGGACCCCGAGCACAAGGTGACAGACGGGAACGGAAATCTGCATACAGCATAAGTTAGATAGGATGTGATTTTCGGGGGAAGCATTCCCCCGGAAAGTGTGTCAGCCACCCGGGGATCGATTGCACACGGCCATCGTTTTTATGGCGGAGGGAGAGGGATTCGAACCGCCCCACGCGCCTGTGGCGCGCGGTGACCCCGGCCTCGAGAATTCCATGCCGGGGGCTCAACGGTTTTCAAGTTCTGGCGAGTTCGTGTTATCCAGTCCGTCTGGTGTCGTCCTGTGTTATCCAGTTTGGTTTGCATCGCGTTTGCAGACGAAATCTTCTAACAAGGAATTTCTGGGGCATGGCGCTTGAATGTCTACTTGTTCTTGCGGTCCTCCGCGAATTCGAGCAAGCGAAGCGAAGCCCTGTAAAGCAAAGGGCGCGGCATCCGATAGAGGAATCTGAAGAAGCGGTTGCGTCTTCCGGGAATAACCACGACATTGCCCCGCTCAAGGGCTCGTAGTGATTCTTCCACGACTTTGCCTGCTTTCATCCACATCCAATCGTGGATACCTGAGATATCCGAACCCGCGGCATCGTGAAAGCCCGTGTGGGTGAAACCCGGGCATAGCACCTGGACACGCACTCCACTACCCGACAGTTCCAGGTGTAGCGTCTCGGTGAACTCTATGAGAAAGGCCTTGCTGGCGCAGTAGACGCTATTATCGAGTTGGGGCGCGAAGCCCCCCAGGGAGGAAACGTTTATTACGACCCCCCTCCTTCGCGCAATCATGCCGGGCAGGGCTGCCCGGGTGAGCCGCATTGTCGCAAGGTCGTGAACGCGCACCATATCCAGTTGGCGCTCGATGTCCGATTCGGCGAAAGGGCCTTCTAGTGTATATCCCGCGTTGTTAACCAACATCGAGGCGTCTTCTCTGGCCTCTATTTCCCGAGCCACCATCGCCGCATCCTCTTCCAGTGCCAGGTCCGCCGCCAGCACCTCTGCATGGATGCCATGGGCAGAACTCAACTCCTCGGCGATAACCTCGAGCAACTCGCGCCGGCGGGCCACCAGTATCAAGTCGTACCCCCGTTGCGCGAGCGCGCGGGCGAAGGTCTCCCCGATGCCACTCGATGCGCCGGTAATCACCGCAGTACCTTTATGACTCATATATAGCCCCACTTTCTCCGAATCCAGAGAATGCCGTGAAGGCAATCCTCATCGGCTGCCTCGCTATTTCGAAAGCCCTAATACAGCGACTCGAATCGGTTGGTATTACTATCGCATTTCGGGAACTACATCTCCAGTTTCGTATGACGGCTCCGCACCTTGACCACTCCTTAAAGTGCTTCAGGACTTCGCACATGTTTTCCGAAATGAACTCTCGCAAGGAGCATGCGATGAACAAGCCAAAAGATATGGCGGAGGGAGAGGGATTCGAACCCCAGGAGCCCGAAGGCTCAACGGTTTTCAAGACCGTTGATGTTCGTGCCATCCTGTACCATCTGGTACCATCAAGTCCCATCCTTTACTTGATTTCGTGATCCTTCGTCCCTTTTGGTAC
>JAENXM010000293.1 GCA_016649525.1 Actinomycetota bacterium | reverse complement strand
GCGCCGGCCCCGCGGGGCTGGGAGCGGCCCTCGCGGCCTCGAAGGCAGGCCTGAAAGACATAATGCTAATCGAGCGGGATATCGAGCTCGGTGGGATACTGCCCCAGTGCATCCACGATGGGTTCGGCTCCATCGTGTTCAAGGAGGTGCTCACCGGCCCCCAGTACGCGCAGCGCTTCATCGACGAGGTCGAGCGGGCGAACGTCGACGTGAAGTTGCGCACGATGGTCCTGGAGATGACCGGCGGCCTCGGGATCACAGCCGTCAACGACCGCGAGGGGATAATCGAGATAGAGCCGGAGTCGGTGGTGCTCGCGATGGGCTGCAGGGAAAGGAGCAGGCACCAGGTCATGCTCCCCGGTTTCCGTCCGGCCGGGGTCATCACCGCGGGGGCGGCTCAGCGGGACATCAACATCGAGGGCCTGATGCCCGGCAGGAAGATGGTCATCCTCGGCTCGGGTGACATCGGCCTCATCATGGCCCGCCGGTTCGTTTTAGAGGGCGCGCGGGTCGAGGGTGTCTACGAGATCATGGACCACCCGGGGGGGCTCACCCGAAACGTGGTACAGTGCCTCAACGATTTCGACATACCCCTGCACCTCTCGCACACGGCGACATTCATCCACGGGAGAAAGAGAGTGGAAGCGGTCACAGTCGCGCAGGTCGATGAGGACCTGAAGCCCATAAAGGAGACCGAGCGCCTCGTTCCATGCGATACGCTCGTCCTCTCCGTTGGTCTCATCCCGGAGAACGAGCTCTCCAAGCATGCCGGCGTGGAGCTCGACACGGTGACCGGCGGACCGTTCGTCGATGAGCGGATGGAGACATCGGTCGATGGTATATTCGCCTGCGGCAACGTGATCAACGTGTTTGACCTGGTGGACTACGTCACCCGCAGCGCCGAGGTCGCGGGACAGAGCGCGGCAGAATACGTGCTCGAGGGAAGGAAGAGGGAAGCTCCGGTGCGGGTGGTGCCCGGCAGGAACGTCAAGTACGTGGTTCCGCAGTACGTGAGCAACCTGGAGGGAGACATCGATTTCTATTTCCGGGTGGAGCATCCCGAGCGCGCTGTGGCGGCAAGGATACTCGCCGACGGCAGACCTCTTGCCCGCAAGAAGCACAGGATGGTCCGCCCGCCCGAGATGATAAAGCAGAGCACCAGGCCGGAGGAATTCGCCGGCGGCGGGAAGGTGCGCGAGATCACGGTGGAAGTGGTACCGGGTGAAGAAAAAGCATGACTTTGTCTGTATAAACTGCCCCTTGAGCTGTCCGCTCGAGCTCACCGAGGAAGATGGCGAGGTGCTCGAGGTGAGCGGACACGAATGCAAGGTCGGCGTTAAGTATGCCGAGGAAGAGTTCAAGGACCCCCGCCGCGTGGTGACCACAACGATTACGGCTGAGGACGGCGTCCTGCCCCTCCTTCCCGTAAGGACGAAGGAGGCCATCCCGAAGAACCTTGTTGGTCAGGCGGTCAGGGTCCTCGCGGACATCGTGGTGGAAGCCCCGGTGGAGAACGGACAGCTAATCCTCCCGAACATCCTGGATACCGGGGTGGACGTAGTCGCCACCAGGGATCTCGCCAGGGTCGAGTAGGTTATGAGCTTCAACAGAGAGGTGTCGTTATGGAAGTCCTTGTGGAGAAAAGCGGTAAGGTCTGTACGGTCATAATAAACCGGCCCGAGGTGAAGAACGCGGTGGACGGGCCTACCGGCGAGCAGTTATTCGAGGCGTTCAAGGAGTTCGACCGCGACGACGGCCTGCGCGCGGCGGTCTTATGCGGCAGCGGCGGGACCTTCTGCGCCGGTGCCGACCTGAAGGCTGTCGCGAGCGGAGACCTGAGCAGGGTGAACCGGCTGAACGAGGACATGTCGAAGGTCGCGCCGATGGGACCCACAAGGCTCCTGCTCTCCAAGCCTGTAATCGCTGCCGTGTCGGGCTACGCCGTAGCGGGGGGCCTGGAACTGGCGATATGGTGCGACCTGCGGGTCGTCGAGGAAGATGCGGTCTTCGGAATCTTCGAGCGCCGCTTCGGCGTCCCTTTGACCGACGGAGGGACCCAGCGCCTACCGCGGCTAATCGGTATGAGCCGGGCCCTCGATATGATTCTTACCGGGAGACCCGTGAGCGCGGAGGAAGCCCTGTCGTTCGGCCTGGCGAACAGGGTCGTCCCGAAGGGGAAGGCCCGCGAGGAAGCCGAGAGGATAGCGGCACAGCTCGCCGAGTGGCCACAGAACTGCATGCTCGGTGACCGCAGGGCTCTATATCAGGGCTTCGACATGGATTTCGACAGGGCGATGGAACTCGAGTTCAAGACAG
>JAENXM010000266.1 GCA_016649525.1 Actinomycetota bacterium | reverse complement strand
TCCCGTACGGATGGATGCGCGACGGCACGCCCTGGGGATGGGAGGAAAGGGAGGTCGCCGTCAACGTCTGCAGCTGGCAGCTGCTGACCGCCGACGCGCTCACGTACGGTTTCATCTACGGCGGCGACGCGGGCCTGCTCGACAGGGCAGGAGAGGCGTTCAAGACCGGCTCCAACCCGAACATCGAGTACTACAGTCCCGAGTACACCGCCACGAAGGAAGCGACCAACAGCGCGAACTTCGGGCAGGTCTACATGCACCTCAAGAGCCCCCCTTCGGAGCCCGTCACGAGCATGCAGTTCGACGAGTGGATATGCCTCGAGAACCCCGGCAGCGAGCCCGCCGGGGTTCAGATTAAGTACTACTTCGGAGACGGCGGTGGAGTTACGCAGGCCCTCGACGTCCCGGCAAGGACGAGGCGCACGGTCGACGTCAACGCGGCAGTGGGGGGCGGCAGGGACGTATCCGCCACCGTCACGAGCGACAGGCCGATCTCGGCGGAGCGCCCCATGTACTTCGATTACCACGGCGCGTATCCGGGCGGGCATGACGGTGTTGGTGCGACCTCACCCGCGCGGAAGTGGTATTTCGCCGAGGGAACGACCCGCCCCGGCTTCGAGGAATGGCTGACGATCCAGAACGCTCAGGAATCGGACAGCGTAGTGACCCTTACCTACATGCTCGAGGACGAGGGTGTCAGGACCCAGCACGTGAACGCACTCGCGCACAGCCGCACGACCGTAAACGTTAACGATTTTCTGGGACCGAACCACGACGTATCGACGCTGGTGGAGAGCCAGGTGCCGGTCGTGGCCGAAAGGCCGATGTACTTCCGCTACCGCGACAAGTGGGAGGGCGGCCATAACGCGCTCGGTGCCAGGGATGCCTCTACCACCTGGTATTTCGCTGAAGGGACCACAAGGGCGAACCCCGACGACGGGGACTACGAGCAGTGGCTCTGCCTCCAGAACCCAAACCAGCGGGAGGCTCACGCACACGTCTGCTTCCTGCAGAACCGCGGAGGCGTCGCCGAGCGCGATTACACTCTTGCCCCCATGAGCCGCAGGACCATCGACGTCAACCTTGAGCTCGGCCCGGACCGCGACGTCAGCACGGAGCTGCGCTGCGACCTTCCCATCGTCGCCGAAAGGCCGCTCTACTTCAAGTTCCGGGGTACCTGGGATGGCGGAGACGACGTGGTCGGTGCGGTGGAGCCGGCAAAGGAGTGGCACTTCGCCGAAGGATGCACGCGGGACGGCTTTCACACCTGGCTCTGCCTGGGGAATCCCCAGAACCAGGATGTCGCAGCGACGATAGACTACTTCCTCGGGACCGGAAGGAACGTATCTAAGCCGGTCATCGTTCCGGCCAGGAGCCGCGTAACCGTCGATGTGAACCTGGACGTGGGGTCTGGAGAGGACGTGAGCTGCCGGGTCACGGCCGGGCAGCCCATCGTTGCCGAGAGGCCTATGTACTTCGACTACCACGGAAAATGGGCGGGCGGGCATGTGGCCATGGGAACAGCGGCGCCCGGCACCGAGTGGCATTTCGCGGAGGGGTGCACGCGCTAGAATGACACACTCGGTTCCTGGCACCATATGTGTCATTTCGCTTACGGGCCCGGGTAAAGAGCTTCCGTCAACGTCACCAGTAAATAGCCCCTGGCCCTCAGGTCGTCTATAACACCGGGTAGCGCCGCGACCGTCGTCGAACGGTCGTGCATCAGAACTATCGCACCGTTGCACGCCTGGGAGACCGCGGTAGCGCGAACCCCCGCGGCCGTTGCGCCGGACCTCCACTCCTGCGGGTCTATGGTCCAGTAAACCGAGAGGTAACCCTCGGCGTTGACCTGCCTTATCACCGCGCCGTTCCTGTCCCCGTTCGGGAACCTGAAGTAGGGCTTCGTCGAATACCCGGTCGCCTGCCTCACGGCCGCCTCGGTGGCGGCGAGCTCGGAAGATACCTGCGCGCCGGAAATCCTCGTGAACATGGCGTGCGACATCGAATGGTTCGCTATCTCATGACCCTCGGCCGCCATCCTCTGCACCACTCCGGGGAATGTGCCGGGGAACCCTCCCGTAACGAAAAGCGTACAGCGAACGCCTTTCTGCTTGAGGATGTCGAGGATCTGGTTCGCCAGACCGCCGCTGCTCTCGATGTCAAAAGTGAGGGCGATGCACCTCTTTGACGTGTTGGCCCGCGATACCTCGCCCCAGCCCCAGGCCGTCGCAAGCGCCGCCCTGTCAACGGTGCGCCACGGCGAGGAGAAATAAACGGAGCGCTCCACCACAACCGGGACGCCGCCCGTGGATTCGACCCTGATGCTGAAGTCGCCGTGGCTGTTGTTGTGTCTCCCGATCCCTGAGGCCGTCTCGTGGACGGGAATCGTCAGGCGGCTCTGCGCGGCGACACCGATGCCTTTCCTCTCCTCGTTTCTTCCGTCCGCGCAGTAGTAATAGACGTTGACTGCAGTATCCCTTAACCCGGGGTTCTCGATACAGAGATATGTCTCGAAGCCGTCACGGGTACACCCCTCCGCGAAATACCAGAGATCCGCCGGCTCGATAGCCCCCACTACATCGTGCCCGCCGGTCCAGGAAGGCCTGTAGGAAAAATACATGGAGCGCTCGGCGACTATCGGGGCCCCGTCCACCGACTCGACCTTCACGCTGAAGTCGCCGTGCGGGTTGTTGTGTCTGCCGATCCCGAG
>JAENXM010000306.1 GCA_016649525.1 Actinomycetota bacterium | reverse complement strand
TCGGCTTCTCCGGCGGCGAGATAAAGAGGGCTGAGCTCCTCCAGCTTCTCGCCCAGGACCCCGACCTCGCCCTTGAAAAGGATCCTGCCTCTTTCGATTCTATAGGGGCCGAGGCCCATGATAGCCATGAGAAGGGACGTCTTACCGGAGCCGTTCTCGCCGAAGAGCATTCGCGTCTCTCCCTCGGCGATGGACAGGTTGATGTCCCTCAGAAGCTCTTTTCCTTCGATTGAAACGGTGAGGTCCTCTATCTCGAGCATCGCCCGCTCCTCGAATAGTACCGCGCGGCAAAATTATTATAGCAGTGGCACAGATTCGGGCGTGCTCTGCTGTACAAGAACGCCGGCTCTACTTCGGGTGGGGGAGCTTGTTCTGGAAGTCGGGCTCGGCACACCCGTGGCACGGGGCGTTCACCCCAACGCACCAGCTGGTGTGATAGTTCCACAGGCGGGTGGGACAGTCGGCGTGGGTTACGGGGCCTCTGCAACCCATCATGAGAAGGCACCGGTCTTCATTCTCTCTGACATCGTTCCAGTCCTTCAAGAACCTCTTTGCTTCGAACGCGGCCCTCCGTTCGCAGTTGTCGTGGACCTTGCTCTCATAGAACTTCTTCAAGCGCTTCTTGTCATCGAGCACAGGCGCCTCCCTGTGCTCATCGACCCAGAGCAGGAGTTCGATGAGCGTGCCTATGATCCAGTCGGGGTGGGGAGGGCATCCGGTGACGTTGATGACGGGTGTCTCGCTATCGATCGCCTCCACGACATCCGTGGCCGAGGTAGCGCCGGTTACCTTAGACTCCATCGTGGGAATCCCGCCGAACGCCGCGCAGTTCCCGACGGCCAGTACCGCTTCCGCCCCGGGGATCAGCTCCACCAGCCAGTCGAAGATGGTCCTGTCACAGGGGACAGTTCTGTTCATCAACTGCTTGGTATCCTCCGTCAGTCCGAAGGTGCAGAACTCCTCGCCGTCGCCCGTGGGGATTGCCCCTTCCAGCACCACGAGGTATTTACCTTTCCATTCCTTTTCGATTTCCTCAATAATGTCGGTTGCCTGGTATCCCGAGGCTGCCATGATGTCCGGCTGGTACCTCAGTGACAGTTTTCCGAAGCCGAGGTCGCCGGGATTGAAGTGGTCGCTGTTCATCAGAGTGACCGAGCAACCGGTGCAGTTCTGACCCTGTATCCAGACCGCCGGGGCCTTCCCGGCCATGAACTCGTTCAGGTGCTCGCGAACGTGTGGTAGGAGGTCATCCGAAAGGCGCAGGTGGCTTGCGATCAGCTTGGCGCGCTCCAGCTGGGTGTTCTCTCCCTTACCCACTCTCTTATCATCCCCTTCTACGCCTGCTACTCACTGTTTACATCGTCCTGGGCCGTATTCTACATGAGCGGTTGCCGGGATTGACCTGCGGGACGAAGTCCCTGAGCAAAGATACTCAGGAGAAGCTCAACACCGCAAATAAACATCGTCGGCGGAACGCCTGGACCCGCATCTCCCAGCAGGACGTGAGTGGCCAGTTACTCAACTGGGCGGGGCGAATGAGTTATACAAATTCCCAATCGGCCGTCCTCCCATTAGACTACGCTCCACCAATCAAGCATTTGAGAAGCGTGTTATTCATCAGCCCCAACTGCCGCGAGCTGGGCCTCCCGTACGATGACCGGGTGGATGTGCGCCGTGGGCGCCTCGCGCTTGTCGATGGCCCGCACCGCCGCCACAAGTGTGTCCACGAACTTGCGAGGTCGTCCTTGCCTTTGTTGACGCTTAACTTCCAGAGAGTGTCAGGTTATATAATGTTTGCTTAGCATTCTCGTATAGATAGATCAAAGGAGGGTTACATGTGGTGGCGGCGCACTACGTCAATGGTTATCGTAATAGTGGTCCTTGCGGCGCTTCTACAGTTCTGCGTGAGCTGTGGGCAGGGAGGCGAGCATGCCGAAGTAATCGTTGTAGGGGCCGGGCTCGCGGGACTTGACGCCTCGCTTGCCCTTGCCGAGAAGGGTGTCGATGTCCTCCTCCTTGAGAAAGAGGACCGAGTGGGTGGGAAGCTCTACTCCACGCCGCTGGGCGGCGTCGCCTGCAACCTCGGAGCCCAGTGGGTGTTCACAGGCATGAGCCCCCTCATCGATCCCATCATCAAG
>JAENXM010000374.1 GCA_016649525.1 Actinomycetota bacterium | reverse complement strand
CACACCTCACATAAGTAAGCTTATATGGCCTACTATCGGTTACCCGGCACTCGTCGCGTCAGGCGGGCTCATCGAGGCGGAGGTCCACCTCAACGATGGCGCTCAAACGGAGCAGGTCACGGGCTGGCAGGCTTTTATCAGGCCGGTCCGCAAGGCGCTCTCCGGACTCGTATACAGGTTGAATCCCAGGAGGGTATGGCGTGCGGTCTCCAGCCGCTGGCCGAGGGGGACCCGGTTCGGCGGGAACCGGGGGATCTGGCACGTTGAGCTGGAAGTCCCGGCAGGGGCCGTCCCCGAGCTCTATGACCTTACCGTCGAGGCCGACACCGCCGGGGGCCACATAAGCGAGAGCCAGCAGCACGCCGTCTCGGTCGTCGAGGACATGAAAAAAGACTTCACGTTCGTCTCGCTCGCCGATGTACACGTCCACCAGAGGGGCCTCACGGGGTTCGCCCAGAAGCAGACGGACAAAGGGATATCGCCCGACGGGCGCCCGGTTTTCTTCGAGGAGGCGATCAGGCAGGTAAACCTGATAAGGCCGGATTTCGTGGTCATGCTGGGCGACTTCATCCGCGCGCAGAAGGACCCCGGCGAATACCAGTTCGAGTTCGATTGGTTTTACAGGGAGCTCACGAGATTCGAGGTTCCAACTTTCATGGTACCTGGCAACCACGATCTCTACGTGAACGAGGTCGACGGCCTCAGGGTCTGGCAGGAGAACATCGGCCCGCCTTTCTACTCTTTCGACGCCGGAGGGTGCCACTTCACGTGCGCGAATACCAGTGACTGGCCGTACGAGGACCGCATAGTGATGGAGAAGCTGGGCCTCTTCGTCTACCCGCGCAAGTGGCAGGGACAGGTCCTTTCCTGCAAGGACGAGAAGGACGTTTCGACTTACAGCGGTCAGCTCGGCTGGATGAGGGATGACCTTTCCGCGCACCAGGACTCACCGCTCCGGCTCATGCTCGTGCATCACGACCCTTACAGGCCCGACGGCAAGGGGATGGCGTTCCAGAACGAGACGTTCGCGGGCATATTCTTCCTCGGAGGGGAGGGTAAAGGGCGGGAAGCCCTGCTGGAACTTGCCTTACGATACCGCGTGCAGATGGTCATGTCCGGCCACATCCACAGCGACTACGTGGGTCGTGTCCCCTGGACAGGAGGCGATGGAGAGACCATCTACGCCAACCAGACGTGCGTGTACTTCGACGAAGGCGGGATGGCCGATAAATACCCGGGGTACAGGCTCGTGAAAATCCAGGGTGACCGCATCACCGGATTCACCTACCTGGACGGCTATCATTCCATGCCCTTCTACGACGGCTCGGTCTTGAACGGGGAGACTGACCTCGACCGCCTGGACAGGCCGGCCCTTTCGGCGGTCACCGGTTCTTCCCTCGAGTGGGATGTCTCGAGCT
>JAENXM010000167.1 GCA_016649525.1 Actinomycetota bacterium | reverse complement strand
GCCCTCACCGCCAATAAGATCGGCGAGAACGACACCGTCTACCGCGACCACGAGATACGCTGCGAGTCGGGGGTGCGAACGCCGATGTTCTGGAAGCTGGACGAGCGCTGCCGCATCGCCGGCTGCCACATGATACGCGACTCGGTGGAACGCACCATCCGCGATGAGGGTATAGACACCTACAGGAAGTTCGTCAGGGAGGCGATCGAGGAGGGCCGCCGCACTTTCATCGAGAGGATCAAGGAACTGCTGATCCCCGGCAGGTACTTCGCACCCACCTTCATGGATATGCCGATGGCCGGAGAGAAAGGCCTTCCGGACTACGCGGCAGTAGACACCGTCTGCCACGCTCCGCTCGAGCTCGTGGTCGGCCCGGGAGGCGAGTTCCACATCTCCTTCGACGGGACCAACAAGTGGGGCTACCACTCCTTCAACTGCCCGCCGAGCGCCATGCAGGGCGCCATCTGGGTTCTGCTGACCCAGACGGTGATACCCAACGACAAGGTCAACGACGGCGCTTACCTCGCGACCTCCAGCGAGTTCCCGCCGTACACCCTCGCCAACCCGGTCGAGAAAGAGGCCGCCACCGGCGCCGCCTGGGGGTACCTGATACCGGCCTTCACAGGTCTTATCCGATCCATATCGCGCGGCTGTTTCTCCCGCGGATACGTCGAGGAGGTACTTTCGAGCTACGCCATGACCATGAACGCGCTGCAGGGGGGAGGCAAGGACCAGTACGGGAACGACACGGGGATCCTGAGCTTCGAGCTCTCCTGCGTGGGGGGAGGAGCGCGGGGGGTCGCGGACGGCCTGGACTACGGGGCGGCGATGTGGAACCCGGAGGGCGACATGGGTGACATGGAGGTCTGGGAGCTCATAATACCCTTCCTATACCTGGGCCGCGGCGTGAAGCCCAGTACGGCCGGGATGGGGAAGTACCGCGGCGGCAGCGGTTTCCAGTCGCTCTATGCGGTGTGGAAGACGACCGACCTGGTCATGCAGAACGCTGGCGACGGCAACTCCTTCCCGAGCCCCGGCATATTCGGTGGTTACCCCTCCGCCTCGGGTTACCGGCACAACGTGCTGAATACCGACCTCCTGGAGCGGTTCCGCAAGAAGCAGCCCTACCCCACACGCGAGGATGACCCGGCCGACTCAGAGATAAGCAGGCTCTGCGAGGGAGAGCACCTCTTCGACACGCGCACGCTCAACTACCCTTACCGCATGTCCCACGGTGACATCTACTACTCCTACCTCAGGGGGGCTGGAGGCCTGGGAGACCCCATCGAGCGGGAGCCCGAGCTCATCGAGAAGGACTTGAACGGAAACTACGTGCTGCCGCGCTTCGCGGAGAAGGTCTACGGGGCTGTCATTCAGCAGGACGACAGTGGTTTCTGGCAAGTGGACGCGGATGCTACCGCAAAGAGACGCGGCGAGATAAGGGAAGAGCGGGGTCGCAGCGCGGTACCGGTTCGCGAGTTCCTCGACCACGAGCGCGAGAAGATACTCGCGAGGGACATCGACCCTGCGCTGAAGCGCTGCTACGACGAGTCGCTTGATTACTCCGCCCGCTGGAAAGACTGGTTCCGCAGCTTCTGGGACCTGCCGGATGACTTCCACTTCGAGCAAGATTGAGAAAGGAGGGAGGGAAGATGCCGGACTACGACAGGGAAACACTCGAGAATCTTATAGACGGCAAGCTCTCCTGGCCAGAGGTCAAGAACATAATGAGCTCGTTCAAGGACCCCGACAGGTTCGACAAGTATGTGCAGATACTGCAGGACAGGGTGCCCTGGGACGACCGCATCCTGCTGCCGCTTAGCCTCCACCTCTACATCGTGGAAAAGGAGGACGGCCCGCGGGTGGTGAAGTGCGACTGCGGCCAAGAGTTCGGCGACTACCACGAAAACTGGAAGCTCGAGGCGCTCGTTCACGTGAGGGACACTGAGGAGAAGCTCCAGGAGGTCTACCCGCCGCTCATGCACTCGAACCCCGAGTGGGTGGTGCTGCGTGAGTTCTACTGCCCTGGCTGCAAGACGCAGCTGGAAGTGGAGGCGGTACCTCCCGGGTACCCTGTCATCTTCGACTTCCAACCGGACCTCGAGACGTTCTACCGCGAATGGCTCGGCAGAGAGATATAGGGGGGATAACGATGCTGACTTTCTCCAAGGAATGGATAGACGCGCTGGCCGAGAAGCTGAAGGTTGACGATGAGTACCAGAAGGCGGCCGAGGGCTTCAACGCCATCTTCCAGTTCATCGTCGAGCCGGAGCCCGACAAAGGCATCACAGAACGCAGGGAGGTCGGCATAAAGCTCCCCGAGTGCGACGAAACCTGGGAAGGGATCCGCGACGACGCCAACTACACAATGAGCGGGAAGTACGGCATCTATGTCGACGTGCTGAAGGGCCAGATCGGAGCAACCAAGGCGATAGCCATGCGGAAGCTGAAGGTCAAGGGGAACCTCGCGAACCTGCTCAAGTTCAAGCGCGCCATCGACCGCTATGTGGAGGTGCTGGGCGAGGTCCCCTCCGAGTTCGAGGGGGACTACGCGTAGAATGACACTTTTGGTGCCAGGCACCAAAAGTGTCAAAACCATGAGACAGTAACAGCAAAAATGAACATACTCGGCATAAACTGCTTCTCACACGACACCTCGGCGTGCCTCCTATCCGGAGGAGAGCCCGTCGCGTTCGCCGAGGAAGAGAGGTTCTTGAGGACCAAGCACACCAAGGCGTTCCCCGATAAGGCTGTCTCCTACTGTCTCGAGGAGGGAGGCCTCGAGACAGGCGATATCGACTACGTTGCCTTCACCTACAGACCCGTGCTCGACTACTCGCGGGCGTTCCGTGACTTCCTTCGGAGATTCCCGTTTTCGGCCAAGCGCTTCGCGGTGCAGACCGCGGTCGACAGCATGCTCCTTTACCGCGCGCGCGATTTCAAGAAACGATACGGATACAGGGGCAAGCTCGTGTTCGTCGGCCACCACGACGCCCACGCGGCGAGCGGCTACTACCCCTCCGGCTTCGAGGAGGCCGCGATACTCTCGATCGACCGGGGTGGGGACTATCTCTCCACGCTCCTGTGCAAGGGGACCGGCGACAGGATAAGCACCATCAAGAAGATAAGGAACCCCCACTCGGTCGGCTCCCTCTACACCGCGGTAACAGAGTACCTCGGATTCACGCCGAACAGCGGGGAGGGCAAGGTGATGGGTCTCGCTCCCTACGGCGACCCCGAGCTCCTCGATGAGTTCCGAAAAATCGTAGAGCTCAAGCCCGACGGGGACTTCAAGCTCGACCTCTCTTACTTCCGTTACAGCGCAACAAGGTTCCAGGTTTCCGACAAGTTCGAGAGGATTTTCGGGCCGCCCCGCCTCCCGGAGAGCGAGATGGAGAGAGGATACGAGAACATCGCCCGGACCCTGCAGGAGGTCACCGAGGAGATCGCCTTACATATGTGCCGTTACCTCTACGAGCAGGCAGGGTCAAAGAACCTGTGCATAGCCGGTGGCGTCGGGCTTAACAGCGTGATGAACGCGAGGCTCTTCCGCGAGCTGCCCTTCGAGGACATCTTCATCCAGCCATCCGCCAACGACGCCGGGACCGCGCTGGGAGCGGCCCTCTGGGTCGAGCACATGGTGCTGGGGAGGCCCAGGAAGTACACGATGATACATCCCTACTACGGCCCGGGGTACACGGACGAAGAGATGCTCGAATGCATCCGCAAGCGGAAGGCGAGGTACAGCAGGGTGGACGACCCCGGCGCCTTCGCCGCGGAGGCGCTTGCGGAGGGGAAGATAGTCGGGTGGTTCCAGGGCCGCATGGAGATGGGGCCTCGCGCGCTAGGAAACCGGAGCATACTCGCCGACACCCGCCGGAAGGACATGAAAGACATCCTCAACCGGGAGGTCAAGCACCGGGAAGGGTTCAGGCCTTTCGCACCGACCATCCTCGTGGAGGAAGGCGCCGTCTATTTCGACGATTACTACCCCGCTCCTTTCATGCTCCTGGTCCTCCCCATAAAGAAGGAGAAGCAGGAAGTGATACCGGCCGTCGTCCACATGGACGAGACGGGTAGGCTTCAGACGTTGGACGGCTCGGCGAACCCCGAATACAGGCACCTCATAGAGAAGTTCCGCGAGCTGACAGGGGTGCCGGTCGTCCTAAATACCTCTTTCAACATAAGGGGAGAGCCGATAGTGATGACGCCGGACGACGCGCTGAACTGCTACTTCTTCACGGGCATAGACACCCTCGTCCTGGGGAACTACGTGCTGGAAAAGGAGCTCTAGGCCCCGGGCGCCCTTCTATACCTCCATCCCCTGGGCCCTGTCGCG
>JAENXM010000228.1 GCA_016649525.1 Actinomycetota bacterium | reverse complement strand
CCTCGCGGAGGAAGTCGGTTCAGAGACCGTCTCCGAGGGTACGGTAAACCTGGTGCATTGCGACTCCAGGGATCTGGCAACACAATTCGTGAACAGCCTTGCTCCCGAGCATCTGGAGCTGATGGTGGAGGATTTAAGGGAGCTCCTGCCGGAGATAAAGTCTGCGGGTTGCGTTTTCATAGGACTGTATTCGCCGGTAGTGCTCGGCGATTACCTGGCGGGACCGAGCCATGTCCTGCCTACAGGTGGTAGCGCGGCGCGGCTTTCCGGACTCAGTACGCAGAGCTTCAAGCGTACAATGAACGTTGTTTCTTATTCGAAAGAAGGGTTTTTAGCTGACTCAAAGGAGGCACGGGTCCTGGCGCGGCTCGAGGGGCTAGAGATACACGCGCTTTCGATTGACGCAAGGCTGAAGGAAAATACTTAATGGGGGTGCGGCTGTTGCCAAGAAACGGGAGCTGCGAAAGGAAGACAAAGGAGACCACAATCTCCGCAAGCATCGATCTTGACGGTGTCGGAAAGACCTCGATCAGCACCGGCATGCCGTTCTTCGACCACATGCTTGAGCTCATGTTCCGCCACGCCCTCGTTGACATCGAGCTCAAGGCAAGCGGCGACCTCCAGGTCGACAGCCACCATACGGTCGAGGACACTGGACTTGTTATCGGCACTGCGCTGGAGGAAGCGCTCGGCGATAAAAAAGGAATAACCAGGTTCGGCGCCGCCCTTGTCCCCATGGACGAATGCCTCGCCGAAGTAGCGATGGACATAAGCGGAAGGCCGCACCTGTCATACACGGTCGAGGTCGAACCGGAGCCTCTCGGGAACTTCGAGCCCGCCCTGGCGCGGGAATTCTTCCAGGCCCTGTCAAACGAGGCGGGGATCACCCTGCATATCGAGCTGCGACGCGGGAACGGGGTGCACCACAGCCTCGAGGCCGTGTTCAAGGCGGTTGGCCGCGCCTTGAAACAGGCCGTCTCGCTCGATCTCAGGGTCAAGGAAATACCCAGCACGAAGGGAAAAATTTGAAACCCATCATCGGGATCGTAGATTACGGGATGGGCAACCTCAGGAGCGTCGAAAAGGGATTCGAAAAGGTCGGTTTCGCAGCCGAGGTCTGTTCTGTTCCCGACAGGTTGATATCGTTTGACGGCCTGGTGCTGCCGGGCGTGGGCGCGTTCGGTGATGCCATGGAGAACCTCAAGAACCTCGACATGGTAAGCGCGCTCTATGAATACATCGACAGCGGCCGAAACATGCTCGGCATCTGCCTGGGGATGCAGCTTCTCCTATCGTACAGTGAAGAACACGGTCGCTTTGAGGGGCTCGATGTCGTGCCCGGTCGTGTAGTCAGGCTTCCCGACAGCGTAAAAGTACCTCACATGGGCTGGAACGTACTTGATATAAAAAAAGATGTACCGCTGCTGCAGGGTATCGAGAGCGGCATGCGGTTCTACTTCGTGCACTCGTTTTACTGTGAGCCCGCGGATGCAGAGTCACAGATAGCGGCGACGCCTTACGGTCTCGATTTCACGAGTATCCTCGGGAAGGGTAATGTCTGGGGACTCCAGTTCCACCCGGAGAAGAGCAGCCTGCTGGGACTCAGGATACTTGAGAGCTTCGGCAGGACTGTAGAGGAGCAGGTGGCGTGATGGCCGGTTTCCAGGTAATACCAGCTGTGGATATCAAGGGCGGCAAATGCGTCAGGCTCTACCAGGGGCGTCCCGAGGCGGAGACCGTATTCGAAAGCGACCCCGTGGATTCTGCGCTGAAGTGGCAGGACCAGGGGGCAGGACTGCTTCACGTGGTCGACCTTGACGGCGCGTTCCAGGGAACCCCGGTAAACAATGAGGTCATATCAGGGTTGATGGAGCGTTTGTCCATACCCGTACAGGTAGGAGGCGGCATCAGGAGCACGGATACTGCGTTGAGCTATATCGAGGCTGGAGCGGCGAGGGTGGTGGTTGGGACGAGAGCGTTTTCCGACGCTGACTGGCTGGTCGATCTTGCAGACAAGCTCGGTGACAGGTTGGCTGTAGGAGTCGATGTCAAAGAGGGGCGCATCGCGACGGCGGGGTGGCTGGAGCTGAGTGAAATAGTACCGACCTTAGCGGTCGAGAAGCTTGCGGCCGGGGGTGTAAAGAGGATCATCTACACCGATGTGACAAGGGACGGAACGCTGGACGGGCCTGACTTCGACGGGATCGAAGAGGTCGCAAGCGCGTCGCCCATACCTGTCATTGCGTCTGGGGGGGTGGGAACCGTCGATGACGTCTTGAGGATTTACAGGATGAAGGGGTCGGGAGTCGAGGGCGTTATCGTCGGGATGGCCCTCTATAAAGGGAGGTTCACTCTGGACGAGGCGCTCGGCGCAATAAAGGGAGAGGCTGGTTTGTGATGCTTGCGAAACGAATAATACCCTGCCTCGACGTCGAGGGGGGAAGGGTCGTCAAGGGAATCCACTTCGTGAACCTGCGGGACGCGGGAGACCCTGTAGAACTCGCCGCATTCTACGACAGGGAAGGCGCCGACGAACTTGTCTTTCTCGATATAACGGCCTCGCATGAGGCAAGGGACACGAAGGTCGAGCTTGCCGCCCGCACGGGAGAGAAAGTCTTCATCCCGTACACGATAGGGGGCGGGATAGGCAGCCTGGATGACATCCGAAACATACTGAAGGCAGGGGCTGACAAGGTATCTATCAACACGGCCGCGGCTAGAGACCCTTCTCTGATAACGAGAGCGGCCGAGAGGTTCGGAAGCCAGTGCGTGGTCGTTGCTATAGACGGCAAGAGCAGGGGAGACGGCACCTGGGAGGTCTACACCCACGGTGGCAGGAACCCCGCTGGTATCGACGTCCTTGAGTGGGCATCCAGGGTTGAATCACTGGGTGCGGGCGAGATAATGCTCACCAGCATGGACCGGGACGGCACCAAGCTGGGATACGATATACCCCTGACGAAGGCGGTCTGCGATATAGTCTCCATCCCCGTAATCGCGAGCGGCGGGGCAGGCAACCTCGATCACCTTGCGGAGGCGATAGAACTGACCGGCTGCGACGCCGTACTGGCGGCAAGCATTTTCCACTACAAGGAGCACGCTATCGCCGAGGCAAAGGAGTTCCTGGATTCACGCGGGATAGAGGTAAGGCTCTAGTTACCGATGCCGGCGAACTCCTCGAGAACGAGGAAGTGAAGAAGATATACCTTGGGTGAGGTGAAGAATGAGCGAAGACGAGGTCGATGTATCGAGTATAGATGACCTGACGTATGACGAGCGGGGACTGGTCCCCGCAATAGTG
>JAENXM010000216.1 GCA_016649525.1 Actinomycetota bacterium | reverse complement strand
TGTTCGGTCCGGTGGTTAACACTAATATTGCTTCCTACAAGCGCGCGATAATCGGCGTTATCGTACCCGCGGGAGCGGCACCGGCTGAAGCCCTATTCGAGATGACGCGAGCTGGCACTTGATCATAAACACGTGTTTTCTGAGATATATCCACCCCTCGATTCTTTAGGGACACGGTATACAAATAGGGAATCTTCGGAATCTTACTGGATTATTCTTACTCATCCCGCCTGTGGTCTCTCTCATGGCCTTGTTCACAGGTTAGTGTTATTCAATAGATTATGGGAGAAGTAGGGGATAAACACGAAAGGTAGAGGGCCCTGTGGGGGTTCGAATCCCCCCTCCGACACCACCACAAAGCGTACGCAATGTCAAAGTGCTATCTATTAACAAGAGGTAGCTCTCAAACTGGGCGCGGCTGGGCTGGAAAAATAAAACTGCAAGTTTTGTAATGCTTACAGAGTAAGAGCGAGAATCCCGTGACTCAGGGCCACTGCCAGGGTGGTAAAAGCCAACCCATGATGTATCGTTCGGTATATCTTTTTACCCTTCACAAATCCTGACGCCACTGTGAGGACAATAAGAGCGAGCAGGAAGTACGCCAACCACCGGACTATGTCGTGTCTGATCTCATAGCTGCGGTTGCTGGTGGTTTCCTCTTCATCCTGATGGGCACCTGACTCATCCGGAGCAGATGTACCTGGAGCTGCAGGTGCGCTCTCTTCGACTCCCGTGGGAGTCGGTTTTTCAGGTTCCTCGTGCGCAAGGCAGAAGGACTGGAAGAGGAATAATGCCAGGACAACCTGTAACAAAACAATGAGAAACCGTCTCATTAATTTTCCCCTCCTATGTCCCGCTTTATCTTTTCGTACTGATCACTGTCGATTTCTCCGGAAGCATACCTGCGTTTTGCGATCTCCAGGGGAGCATCCGAGCCCGTAGCCTTGCCGTCCGGTCCTCGGTGGTAGAAGGATCTGGCCAGAAGATATATGACCACCGCAACGAGTATGGCTCCCGCAATCATCATGATTATCATCCAGAACCATCCCCACTCTCCCCATTCCATGTGATGGCCGGAATTTGCCACAAATAGCATTGCACTGGGCAAAGAACTCACCCCCAAGATGCAGTCAACGGTATGCTTTCCTGCCTTCGAAGGTATTGGCATACAAGCATTTTTCTAATGATCTACTATATTGCTATGGAATCTCAAATGAAAGAACATCAAGACCCGCACGAAACACATTCAGGTCACGCCCAGCACGGTGAGCACGGGGGGGCACATCGAAGCGGGGGTGACCAGCACTCCCACCACGCCCACATGGTCAGGGATTTCAGGAAGCGTTTCTGGGTATGTCTCGCCCTCACCGTTCCAGTTCTGTTGCTCTCACCATTGATACGTGACGCTATCGGGCTCAAGGAAGTCCTTTCATTCACCGCTGACAAGTATGTACTCTTCGCCCTTTCCACGGTCATCTATTTCTACGGAGGCTGGCCTTTCCTTAAGGGGCTTGTGAACGAGCTGAAGAAGAAAGAGCCTGGCATGATGACCCTGATCGCGCTTGCTATCACCGTAGCATATGTGTACAGCAGCGTGGTGGTGTTCGGGCTCTCGGGGAAGTTTCTGTTCTGGGAGCTGGCCACCCTTATAGACATAATGCTGGTGGGGCATTGGCTGGAGATGCGCTCAGTGATGGGTGCCTCCCGCGCGTTAGAGAAGCTGGTTCAGCTTCTCCCCAAGGAAGCACATCTGGTTGAGGACGATGGGTCGACGCGTAATGTAAGTGTCGAGGACATAAATCCGGGGGACCGGGTTCTCGTTAAGCCGGGGGAGAAGATCCCGGTGGACGGGAGGATTGACAAGGGCGAGACAAGCGTCAATGAATCGATGCTTACAGGCGAAACAAAGGAAGCATTCAAAGGTGTAGGGGACGAAGTCATCGGGGGTTCGGTGAACGGAGATGGGTCTATCGAGATAATCATCGAAAAGACTGGAGCTGACACCTACCTTTCTCAAGTAATCGATATGGTGCGTAGAGCGCAGGAGAGCCGGTCCAGGACACAGGATCTGGCCACCAGGGCTGCTTTCTGGCTTACTATAATCTCAATCTCGGTGGGATCGATAACCCTCATATTCTGGCTAGCGTTCGGAAAGACATTTGAGTTCTCACTCGAGCGGACCGTCACCGTTATGGTCATTACCTGCCCCCATGCCCTGGGACTGGCCATACCTCTGGTAGTTGCTGTTTCAACGGCGCTTTCCGCAAAGAACGGACTTCTAATCCGCGACCGCTCCGCGTTTGAGAGGTCTAGACTGCTTCAGGCGATTGTGTTCGACAAGACCGGAACGTTGACCGAGGGCCGATTCGGTGTCTCCGACGTAGTTCTGCTCGACAGGCAGGTGAGCGAGGACGCGTTGCTGTCTCTGGCCGCCTCAGTAGAATCTCGGTCCGAACACTCGATTGCGCGCGGTGTTGTCGAGGCTGCTGAAGAAAGGGATCTCGGGATGGAGCAAGTTGAGGGTTTCAAGGCCATACCGGGAAAAGGTGCCGTTGGTAGAGTCTCTGGAAAGAAGATAATGGTCGTGAGCCCGGGATATCTCAAGGAAGAGAACATCGACGTTGACAGTAAGGAAGTAGAGGAGTTGGCTGCCCAGGGAAAGACCGTTATATTCGTGCTCGTGGATGACCAGCTAATAGGCGCTATAGCCTTGGCTGATATAGTCAGAGAAGAGTCGAAAGACGCAATCAGGCAACTTAAGGAGATGGGTATCCAGTGCATGATGCTCACGGGGGACAACCGTCATGTTGCCCAGTGGGTTGCTGAAGAACTGGAGCTGGATGATTACTTCGCTGAAGTCCTGCCCCACGAGAAGTCTCAGAAGATCGACGAGATCAAGGAAAGAGGGCTGGTGGTGGCGATGGTCGGGGATGGGGTGAATGACGCACCGGCCCTGGTCGAGGCCGACGTCGGTATCGCCATAGGTGCGGGTACGGATGTCGCGGTTGAGTCAGCCGATATAGTCCTGGTGCGAAATGACCCGCGTGATGCGGTGAAGATTCTCGACCTATCGAAAGCTACGTACAGGAAGATGGTTCAGAACCTCGCGTGGGCGACCGGATATAACGCATTCGCCATTCCGGCAGCAGCAGGGGTTCTGTATCCAGTTGGCATCGTTCTCGGACCGGCTGTCGGGGCCGTGCTCATGTCTCTTAGCACAATAATCGTGGCGATTAATGCACGGATGCTCAAGCTCAAGGGTGACAACGGGATTCGCTAACCCGCCAGAGGGAAGCCGCTTTATATTCTGACAGCTTACATTTGACGGGTCTTTTAACTATTCCAAGTAGATTACACCCGTAATCCTGTGGGGGTTAAAACGGGTCGGGCCTCCGACACCACCACGTAGGATACGTAAAGTCAAAGTCCAGATACGCTATTTCTCGAGGCTATCTCGAGAACTGAGAAGGTGTTTGGTGATATA
>JAENXM010000152.1 GCA_016649525.1 Actinomycetota bacterium | reverse complement strand
TCTGTTCCAGAACTTGATGCGCACCGGCGAGACCCTGCTCGATGAGCCCCTCCGGATATTAACCTACGAAGTCCTCGTGTAACATACGCGCGCGGCGAGGACTAGGAAAGCAACTGCTCGGCGCGCCGGAGGAGTTCATCAGGCTCGACCGGTTTCTCCATGTAATCCTCCGATTGCAGGTCCATCCCCCTGCTACGAGGAATCTGCGTCTCCTTGGCTATACGGGTACCGAAGCTTGTCAGCATCATAATGGGTATCGCCGATAGCTCGGGATCCTCTTTGAGCTCCTCGGCGGCGCTGAACCCGTCCTCCGTCGGCATTATGACGTCGAGTATGATGAGGTCCGGTTTCTCGGACCTGGCCTTCTTGATCCCCTCATCCCCGTCGTAGGCGACAAGGACCTCGTATTTCTCCTCAAGCACCGCCTTGGTAGACTCAATAAAGTCCCTATCATCATCTACCATCAATATCCTCTTCATTTATCCTCCAAGTGTCCGCGCGAATTCCTTTTTAGAATTATACATCAACACCTTTACGAGCCAGCAATTTCTTGACGCGGTCAACAACAACATCCGGGTCGATAGGTTTTTCAACATAATCATCAACGTCCAAGCTCAGCCCCGTTTCGAGCTCGTAGCGCCTCTGGCTCACTTCCTCTCTTACCGACGTAAGAATGAGCACAGGCATATTCTTCCACTTGGACCAGCGAGGGTCCTGGAGCTGTTTGCATACAGCAAACCCATCCATCGCGGGCATCAAGAGGTCAAGGATCATCAGGTCAGGGTTCTCGCTTTTGACCGCTTCAAGCGCCTGCTCGCCGTTATTCGCCAGGACCACCTCGAATCCCTCGCCCTCCAACAGCGCCTCCAGCACGTCCCTGATATCGGGATCGTCGTCAACCACCAGTATCTTGGCTACCACTTTATCTCCCTCCCTAAACGATCGGCCTGGGCAGCAGGCCTGCTCTCTCGACTATCTCCGGTACGACCTCCTCCCAGCCAACAGCCTGTATATGTATACCATGAACTCCGGGGATTAGCTTCACTTCCTCGATAATCTCCAGGATTATCTTTATGCCCTCTTCCCTTACGTCTTTTGCGTCTTCAAGCCTTTTTACCAACCAGTCGGGGACCTCGACCCCGGATACATAGTCCCTCATGTACCGGGCCATACCTACGGCCTTGACGGGTATGATGCCCGCCAGAACGTGTGTCTGTTTGTCCAGCCCGCTTTCGCAGACCTCGGCCATCCACTGCGTGAACTTGGGGACGTCGTAAACGGCCTGGGTCTGGATGAAGTCCGCCCCGGCCCTTACCTTCTTAGACAGGCGCGCCGTCCTGAACTCGAACGGGTCCGCGTACGGGTTCTCCACCGCGCCGATGAAGATCGGTATCGGGCCTGCAACCTCCTCGCCGCTTATGAACTTGCCCTCGTCGCGCATCGTCCTGACCGCCGATATCAACTGGATGGAGTCGATGTCGAAGACCACCTTCGACTGTGGATGGTTGCCGAACTTCACGTGGTCACCCGTCAGACAGAGGAGGTTCCCTATGCCGAGGGCTACGGCCCCGCATATGTCGCCCTGGAGCATGATGCGGTTGCGGTCCCTGCAGAGCATCTGCATCACCGGGTCGAGGCCGATTCGCCTGAGGATCCCGCATGCAGCCAGGCTTGAAAGGCGGACTACGGCCGTCTGGTTGTCGGTCACGTTGAATGCGTCCGCCGTGTGGCGCAGCATCTCACCCTTGGACTCGATGACCCTCGCGGAGCCACCCTTCGGCGGACCGATTTCGGCCGTGACCGCGAAATAGCCCGCGTTCAGAACTTTCTCCAGATTCGTCCCAGCTTTCATGGTGAAACCCCTTTTGAAGTTTAACCCACACCTTTCTTTCGATTCAAAGGCAGCGTAAAGGAGAAACGCGTGCCCCTGCCGGTCTCAGGCACGGGGCTCTCGGCCCATATCCTTCCGCCGTGAAGCTCGACAGCGCGCTTGCAGATGGAAAGCCCCAGGCCTGTACCCTCAGTCTCGCGATCTCCCCGGAAGAAGTCCTCGAATATCCGGGGCATTGCCTCATTGCTTATGCCAGAGCCGCCATCCTCGACCTCAATCAATATGTTCCTGTCCCGCAACCGTGCTCTCATTGCGACAGTCCCGCCCCCGGGAGTGTACCTGACGGCGTTCGAGACCAGGTTGTTGATGACCTGCGTGAGCCTGATCTCGGAGGCGAAGATCGGAGGAAAATCCGGTTCTATATCGCTCACGACCTTTATCCCGTTCGGCTCTGCGAGCCCGCGCGCCGTGTCGACGCAGGCCTCGAGGACCTTTTGCAGGGAGGTCATCTCCATCTCGGTCGCCATCTGCCCGGTCTCCAGCCTCGAGACATCCAGGAGGTCGCTTATGAGCTCGAGCATGCCGTCGAGGCGTGAAATGCTCCTGTCAAGCCACTGTTCCTGCTTGTCGGTGAGCGGACCCGGCGAGCCGCGGAGCATGACCTTGAGGTAGCTTTCGACAGCGGAGATCGGCGCCTTGAGGTCGTGCGCGACCATCGAGAGGAACTCGAGAAATAACTTTCGATCCTTTTCGAGCTTTTCTACCTCTGTCTTTGCCTCATCGACATCCCTGACCAACAGGTCGTACGCCTCGGCTTTTTCAAGGACGATACCGCCGAGGTCCGCGATGGATATCAAGAAATCTATCTCCCCCTTCTCGAACTTTCTCACTTTTGAGTCGTACAGGCGGAGAAGCCCTACGATGTCACCCGACGTACCCCGAATCGGTATAGACAGCATCGAGGCTATCCCCTCCTTCTTCGCGGGCGCCGGATGCTGAATGCGCGGGTCGTTCGCCACGTCGTTTATGGTTACCGGCTTTCCCTCGAGCATCTCCTTCGTGGTCTCATCCACGACGATATTGCCCTTGCTCAGGTACTCGTCGCTCAGCCCGAACGAGACCGTATGGGCGAGCGTCTTGCCGTCGGGGGAAAGCCTCAATATCGAGCAACCCTTTACGCCGGTCCCCTTGGCGGTGCTCTCCACGATGCTGCGGAGCACATTGCTTACGCCGACCGCCTCGATTACCGGCTTCGAGATCTCATAAAGGAGCTCGTACCTCATTTACTTCCTTTCGAGCGCTCCTTCTCGTCGAGAGAATAAGTGCGGGGACCTCCCGACCAGGAAAGGCTCCAGTCGCGGGGCGGGATAATCACTTCCATCTGCTCGAGACGGCCCAGCGCCTTGAGCCTGTCGTAGATCAACTGCCACCCGCAGGGGACCTTCGGGTCTATCTCGCACTTACCCCCGACTGACCCGCCGCAGGGGCCGTTGAAAAGGCTTTTGGCGCACCGGGTTATGGGGCAGATACCACCGGTAAGCGCAAGCACGCAGTCACCACACTGACTGCACTCCTCGATGAACACCCCCGGCTCAGCCTCTCTCCCGATGAAGAGCGTATTGAGCGCTGGCAGAACGGGGATTTCGAGCAGGTCCGCAACGGCGCGCACTCCATAGGCGCAGGACATTACGAGTACAGCCTCCGCCCCGTCGACTTCCGAAAGAAACTCCTTCTGAGCCTCGAAGGGCAGAGGCTCACACGCGACAGGCAGCACGATGCTCCCGGTGACCTTCTTCCGGGTCTCACCGAGCCTCTCGGTAAGGGATGAAACCTGCTCGACGCCCCCGGTGCCCATCATGGTCGGACATGTGCCGCACCCCACAATGAAAACCTTCTTGGCCTTGCCTAGGCTCTCCAGCAGTTCTTCCAGAGGTTTCTGAGCCGTAATGCTCTTCATCGCAGACTCCTTAGGCTTAAATCACCCTGTCTTTATCCCGGCGGCCAGCAGACTCCGGCCGCGCATCTATGCTCGACGATGTGCTCCTCGAACTCTTTCTTGAAGTTCTGAATAGAAAGAAACACCGGATTCAAAACTTTCCCGCCCTGGGGGCAGAGCGAGGCCTCCTTCATCAAATCGACCGTGGCCTCTATCTCGTCGAGATCGGAAGGCCGCCCATCACCGGCTCTTATCCTCGAAAGCACGCGCAAGACGTATGGCGGGCCGAGCCTGCCCGGCACACAGGCGCCGCAGCACAGTCTCTCGGCAAGGCCCGCGAAGTATTCGCTCCACTGCACCAGGCAGGTGGACTGGTCCACAGCAAGTATCTGGCTTCCACATGCAGACCCGTACCGGCTGTACAGGCTACGCAGGCTCGATCTCTTCGCGCCCGGGCGGAGCGGCCCGCCGAAGGCGCCCCCGAAATGGATGGCCTTGATCTCGCTCTTCCGCAGCATGCCGCCCGCATACTCGTAAATCAGCTCGTCCAACGGCGCTCCAAGGGATGCCTCGGCGAGGCAGGGCCTTTTGACTTTGCCGCCCATCGAGACGACACGGGTCCCGCCTCCCTTCAGACCGCGGTAGGCCTTCGGACCGTTCGCCAGCTGACGACACGCGCCATCAAGCAACTTCGGCCGAAGCTCGTCATGGTCAACTACAACGACTGCGACTATGTGCATTGGGGCAATATCAATCACTACACACGCGCCGTTTCGATCATGGACATGGGACTGAAAGAGATTGTGCGCGCGGTCGAAGCCGATCCCGAATACCGCGGCAACACGGTGTTCGTCGTCGTGCCGGACTGCGGAAGG
>JAENXM010000097.1 GCA_016649525.1 Actinomycetota bacterium | reverse complement strand
GGTCGATCCAGGTCGGCTGGACCCCGAGCACTTCGAGGTGGCGGATAAGGGTAGTGAGATTGCTGTGCTCCTTGGTCTATACGAGAAGGAGCTGCGCAATGGAAAGCTGGTGGACTACGCCGACATCATACGCATGGCCATGAAAAGGCTACGCGAGGACGGGCCTTGGCTGCAGGAGGATGTGCTCTTGATCGCGCCCGCCGACATGCTGGAGCGACTCGAAGGACTCGAGCGTCTGCTGTGGGAGGCCGTGCCCGAGGCGAGGCGGACCTTGCTGGAGGTAGACCGCCCCGGTGAGGAGCGAAAGGATGGCCTCTGCGACTCGGCGCTCCTCAGCTGGGTGAGAGACCCGACCGCTGCTCCGCTTCCCAAGGGTGACGGCACCGCTTGTATGTTCCGCGCGGTGGGCGAGGTCAACGAGATACGCGAGGTTTTTAGGACGTGCGTCGAGGACGGCGTCCACTTCGACGATGTCGAGCTCCTCTACACAGACAGTGACACGTACGTGCCACTCATATACGAGATCGCATCCGCCTTGAGCGACGACCCTGACGAACCGCTCCCTGTGACGTTCATGGGGGGCATACCGGTAAGGTACTCGCGCCCGGCCCGGGCCCTAATCGGGTGGCTTTCCTGGATAGCCGAGGACTACCTGCAGTCGACGCTCGCCAGGATGATCAAGGATGGCCTCCTCGAGGTGCCGCGGGCGGAAGGCGGGCCTTTGAACTTCCAGCGGCTGGGCGCCATGCTGGGCGCGCTCCCCATCGGGAACGGGCGCGAGCGGTACATCGAAGCGTTGGACAGGAAGATAGAATCTTTATCGAATTGGTCTGAGGCCGAGATGCTCAACGAAGAGGATGAGCCGCCCGAAATCGACGTGAAGCGACGGCGCCTTTCCCGGCGGATCGAGGCATGGACCGCCGTCAGGACGCTGGTGGGTGATCTACTCTCCGGCGTCCCGAAGCGGGAAGACGACCAGAAGGCGAGGCTCCAGAAGGCCATGGCTTTCTTGCGGACGCGCGCCCGCGCAGTGAACGAGTTCGACTCGTACAGTCGAAGTCGAATGCTGGACGCCATATCCGAGCTCGCGGATTGCATCGAGGGAGAAATAGAAGGCCTCGACGTGATGGGTTGGTTGCTCGACCTGGCGCAATCTGAAATGGTCGGCGGGCAGGGCCCCCGACCCGGCAGTATCTTTGCGGCACCGCTCTACGCTGGAGGGCACTCTGGCCGAGGCCGTACCTTCATAATAGGTCTCGACGACACACGCTTCCCGGGAACTGGACGGCAGGATCCTCTGATGCTGGACGGAGAGCGGCGAGGAGTCTCGGGCGACCTGCCGACCGGCGCGGGGCGGCTTGCCCGGACCGTGGAGGATTTCACCGCGCTGCTCGCCCGCCTTCGCGGAACGGTCACCCTCGGCTACTGTTCCAGGAGCCTCGCGGACGACCGGGACATGTTCCCGGCGCCGGCCCTTCTCGCGGCGTACCGGATTCTCTCCGGCAACCGCGAGGGGAACCAGGAGGATTTCTTGAAGTGGCTTCCTGGCCCTTCCTCCTTCGCGCCGACCGACCCGAGCCGGTGCGCTACCGTTACCGATTGGTGGTTGTGGCGAACCTGTTCGGCGGGCCCCGTACTCGATCCGGAGATGGCGGTATCGCAGCACTTCCCACACCTCGCCAGAGGGCTCGAGGCACGGCGCGCCCGGGCGAGCAATCTCTTCACCGAGTACGACGGATATGTCCCCGAGGCGGGCACGGAGTGCGATCCCTCGAGGCCCGGCGCCCCCGCGTTCTCTGCAAGCCGGCTGGAGATGCTCGGCAGCAGCCCGATGGATTACTTCTTTAAATACGTACTCGGCATCGAGCTTCCCGAGGAGTTCAAGATCGATCCGACCGTCTGGCTCGACCCCCTTCAGCAGGGCGAGCTCCTCCACGAGGTTTTCCGCGATTTCATGAGCCGCTTGATAGAGGAGGGCAGGCGGCCCGACCACCGGCGCGATATCGACTCCGTGCAGGGGATACTCTCCGATCAAGTCGATGCCTGGAAGGTGAAGGTGCCCCCGCTGTCCCGCGACGTATTCGAGCGGCAGGTCCGCGAGATGGGGCGGACAGTCGATATCTTCCTGAGGGAAGAGGCCGAGCACTGCCGCGAGAGCACGCCGCTCTGCTGCGAGGCACTCATCGGAATGGCAACCGCCGAGGGGTGCGAGAGGACACCCCTCTGCAGCGTCGACCTCGTGCCCCTGGAGCTTCCCAGCGGGCGGGTGGTGATGACGCGGGGGAAAGTCGACCGCGTCGACCGTCTCCCGTCGACAAACGTGAACACCTTCGCAGTCTGGGATTACAAGACCGGCAGAAGGCTCGACGACCTGGAGAACGACCCGTTCAGGTGCGGCCGCCGCGTGCAGAACATACTCTACCACCTCATGGTCACAGCGAGGCTTTCGAGCTACCAGCCGGGCGCCAGGGTGGTCTCGTTCGGGTACCTCTTCCCGCACCCGAGGCACCACGGCAAGCGAGTGGTCTGGCAGTGGAGGCCCGAGCAGCTGGAGGAGGGAAAACGGGTGCTCGACCTTCTTTGCCGTATGGCCGCAAGCGGCTGTTTCCCTTATACGACCGACCCCGGTGACGTGAGGTACAGCGACTACAAGGCGGCGGTGGGTGACGTGGCGGCCGCCGTGGAGGCCAGCGCGCGCAAGCTCGAGAATCTCATGAATGAGGCACTTGAGCCCTACAGGGAGCTGAGGGGAAGATGAGCGCCAGCGGTGGTGGAGGCGGTTCCGGCGGGCGGGTTCCACCCGACCAGGACCAGCGCGACCTCATAGTGACGGCGCTCGACAGCAACATTCTCGTCGAGGCCGCTGCGGGCACCGGCAAGACCACAAGCATGGCGCTCCGGATGGTGGCTCTTCTGCGCGCGGGCATGTGCGTGGACATTAGGACCATGGCGGCGGTGACGTTCACCAGGAAGGCGGCGGCGGAGCTCAGGGCACGGTTCAGGGTCTGCCTCGAGAAAGCGGCGCGGGACGCCGGCGGTGAAGAGAAAAAGAGGCTCGAGGCGGCGCTCGAGCACATTGACCAGTGCTGTACGGGTACCATCCACTCGTTCTGCGGCCGCCTACTTTCCGAGAGGCCGATCGAGGCGGGCATAGACGTCGCTTTCGAAGAGATAGATGAAGACACCGACGGGCGCCTCCGCGAGGAGGCCTGGAAGGAGTTCGTTGCAAGACTCCTGGTGAGCGATCCTAAAGGCATCATGCCGGGCCTGGAGGCCATCGGCATAGAACTGCGGGACCTCGAGGGAACGTTCACGACTTTCGCGAACTACCCGGACGTGCACGAGTGGCCGGTGCCGCCCGGAGGGAGCGAGCCGCCGGGACTCGACGAGACTGTAGCCGCGCTCGAGACGTACCTCACCCGCATTAAGGAGCTTCTGCCGAGATTCCCCGAAGACCCAGAGACGGACACGCTTATCCCTAAATACCGCAACCTTCCCCGAATTATCTCTCATTACGAAGACCTGCGGAACCCGATCCAGCTGGTCGAGGTCCTGGGGCAGTTCGACACGGGAGTTAAGGAAATCCAGAGACCATGGATAAAGACCGGAGACCTGACCGGCGAGGACGCTAAGGCCGAGCGCGCCGCGTGGGATGAGTTCAGAGAAACGGTCGTCAGGCCATTCATGCGCTCATTGCGAGAGTACCGCTACGTGCATGTCATGAAAGTGATGTTCGCCGCCCGTGAGGTGTACGACGAGATGCGCCGGGAGCGCGGCCAACTGAACTACCAGGACCTGTTGATAAAAGCGGCGGCCCTTCTGCGCGAGAACCCGCACGTCAGGCGCTACATGAGTGAGCGGTTTACCCATCTCCTGGTCGACGAGTTCCAGGATACCGATCCCATCCAGGCGGAGGTGATGCTCCTGCTGGCCGATACGGACACCAAGACCCCCGGCAGGGACTGGCACCAGTCGGTGCCCCGCCCGGGCTCTCTGTTTGTGGTCGGGGACCCGAAGCAGTCCATCTACAGGTTCCGGCGAGCCGACATCGTCACATACAACAGGGTCAAGGAAAAGATCCTCGGCGAGGACTCGGAGGGCCGCAGGGGTATGCTTTTGTACCTCGCGGCGAACTTCCGCACGACGCCATTGATTATCCAGTGGGTGAACGACGTATTTGAGCCGCAAGCAGGCGCGCCCGCGGACAGCAATACCTGTAGGTTCCCTGCCGAGAGCTCTGAGGAGTCTCCGGCTTATGTACCACTTGAGAACGGGCGGGACGACGCGTTTGATGGGGAGCTTTCGGGCGTGTTGAGGCTCGACATCCCGAGGGACAACCAGCCGGGCGACAAGGCCTACTCGCAGATGGATGATGCGGTCGAATACGAGGCCGATAGAATTGCACGCACCATCCGGTTCGCGTGTGACTCCGGCCTTACTGCTCCAAGGTCGACTGAACAGGTGGCCGCCGGAGTTCCCGCCCGCCTCGATTACGCCGACTTCATGATCATCACCCGCATGACCAAGCGGCTGGACGTCTATGCCCGCAAGCTCCAGGAGTACGGCATCCCTCACCAGGTCACGGGCGGCAGCGCCCTCTCTAAAGTGGGTGAGCTCAGGTTGCTCTACTACTGCCTGCGCGCGCTGGTAAGGCCCGACGACCCGGTAGCGCTTGTCGGTGCCCTGCGCAGCGAGCTCTTCGGGGTGAGTGATGCCGCGCTCTTCAGGTTCAAGAAAGCCGGCGGGTTTTTCTCCTGCTACGCCGAGGTGCCGGGTTCGCTTCCGGAGTATGACGCAGAGGCGTTCCGCGACGCTTTCGACAGGATGAAGAGGTACTCGCGCCTGCTCTCGAAGCTCCCGCCCGTGGCGGCGTTAGAAAAGATAGCCGGAGACCTCGGCCTCCTGGTGCTGGCGAGTTCTAAACCTGGAGGCGACGTTGAAGCCGGCGGGGTGGCAAAGGCCATTGAGATCCTGCGGGCTGCGCGCGATAGTGTCTGGACGACAATCCAGCTGGTGGACCTTCTCGGCGAGTTCGCCCAGAACGAACAGAAGTCCGACGCCCTTTCGGTCTGCTCGAGCGAGAAGCCCCTTGTACGCGTCATGAACCTGCACAAGGTGAAAGGTCTCGAGGCCCCGATCGTGTTCCTGGCCGAGCCTGCGGGCGGCAGGCCCCACTCCGCACGCCTGCACGTCGACCGGTCCGAACGCGATATAAAAGGGTACATGCTTTTCGGCCGCAGTGATACCCATGGTCATTTCTACCCCGTTGCTCAGCCGGTCGGCTGGGATGCCCTGGCGGAGAAAGAGGAACGTTTCCAGAAGTCAGAACAGCTACGGCTACTGTATGTAGCTGCGACAAGGGCGGGCTCCGCGACGGTGATAACGCAGCGCTCCTCGAGTAAGGCCGCCAACCCTTGGAGCTGCTTTGAGCCATGTATTTCGCCAGACAGGGAGCTCGAGGACCCCGGTCCGCAGTCGGCTCCCACGACAGAGGCAAGACCACTGTCAGTCGAAGAAGTGAGCGAGGCCGAAGCAGAGATCGAGTCCAGGGTTTCCGCCTTGAGAGAGCCGACCTATTATGCGCGCGGTGCGCGGGAGTACGCGCTTTCGCAAGGGACCGGTCGGGGAGTGAGGGTAGAGTCAAGGGTCGACTTCTTCGAGGCGGCCACCCCTCCCGGAGAGGGGGAGCACGGTGTGGAATGGGGCTCGGTGATCCACGCGCTACTCGACGTCTCCGCGAGAAATCCGGAGGCGGACCTTGTACGGCTCGCCGAAGCGATCCTTCCGGAGTACGGGCTCGACGCAGGGCTTGTCCCAGCCGCCGCGGGCACGGTCCAGTCGGTCACGCGCTCTGAAATCTGGCGAAGGGCCCAGGAAAGTGATTGTCGTCTTACTGAAGTCCCATTCCATATCGAGGTCGAGGACGAGAGCGCCACTCCCACGCTGCTGAGGGGTGTAATCGATATGGTCTTCAAGGAAGAGGACGGCTGGGTGCTGGTCGACTACAAGACCGACAGACTAAAGGGCACCTCCGTCGAAGACCTTGCCGAGAGGTATGCCCCACAGCTCCAAGTCTACCGCGATGCCTGGCAGAAGTGTACGGGCGAAAAGGTCAGTGAGACGGCCATCTACTTTATCGACAACAGCTCCTACTTCCCGGTCGGCTAAAGCCTCACCTCGGTCGTCGCGCGAAGCCTCGGCTCATGCGGATGATACCTCGACCTTCAGCATCCCGCCGGAGCTTGCCCCCGCGGCGCGCCCTTCCTTGCCCGTAACCGCCTCGTATGTCCCGAGTACCCTCCCGATGAGTAGCTCCTCGTTGGCGGGGTTCCTGATGCTCACCCTCAGGTCCCAGGTACTGAAGTCAAAATCGACGGGGTTCCCCATGCAGCGCCTTCGGATGAGACCGAGGTAGTGGAAATACCTCCGGCCCGTGTCGTCAAGAGGTTCGCCGTGGTCGTAGGCCCCCGACGCTACCTTCTCCCGCACGTAGTCCGC
>JAENXM010000227.1 GCA_016649525.1 Actinomycetota bacterium | reverse complement strand
TAATGGGTTTTCCCCATGCTCAGGCAGAGGTGCGTGTAATGGGTTTTCCCCATGCTCGGGGGGAGGCGCGAAAAATCTATTATCCCCACATGCGCGATCGTGATGTAGTTGGGCTTCCCCTGTACGTTAGCCCCGACGAGTGTGACCGGCATCGGGTACAGACGGTTCCTGGCCCCCAGCTCCTTCTTAATGACGCACCTCCGGCGTTAGCCCGTTCTTCTTTGCGATATGCTTGTCTACTTCTTTTTCCCCGGCGGCCATGGCCAACTGTTAGTCCCGGATGCCTATATGATATCAGAAGGTTTTTCCCGCGGATATCAACCAATAGTACCAATAAGGTCGCAGTATGAGCACTCTACCAGGTCAACGTTTTGAATGGAAAACGCCTTCATCAGGCCCTCAACCGTCATACGGCCTTTATCTTCATCCTTGCCCTCCGGCAGCAAAGCCTCAAACTCGATGAAGCTGCCCAGCCCGTCGATGGAATCCAGGTGTATCCGCGTGTTTTCATGCAAATAGACTGTTCGTTCTTTACGAACGACCGCCTTTATACCTAGGGCGTCGGCGAGGAGGCGCTTCAGCTCATCGGGTGAATCAACTTTGACAATCAGATAGTCGCTTGGTCTCGGGCTTGCCCGATCGGCCCGACTGTAGAAAATAAGCTCGCTTTGTGTGCCTGTGCCGCGCTCCTCCCGGAGCTTGAGCCGCCCCCCGGGGATGTTGAAATAGGTGTCAACCTGGTTCACTCTCGCGTGAGCCTGCCCGGCGATGGAAGTGGCTACCGCCTCTGCTTTTTCAAAGTCATCGATGCGCGCTTTTACCTCTATGTTCCGCATGTTTAACCCCGGTCGTTATTATAGCCGCTGTGTCGGTGTTTCCTGTTCTCGATTGTCACTTCTCCAAGCACACCAACCAACAGGTGATTCGGCGGCAAACGGGTTACCGAGAAATCAACATACTGTTTACTACCATTCGGGGTATTAACTATTTGAGCCAAAATGCTGAATATATATATAGGAGGATTATCATGTCTGGGCATAAAAAGCCTCATACGCTGGTCGAATATCTGAAAGGGGAAAACAGCTCGCAGGGTTTTACCCTCATGGAATTGCTGGCGATCATTTGCGTACTGGCTATCCTGGTAGCCATTGCACTGCCAATATATTTAGGCCAGGGACGGGGAGCTGATAAAAGGACCGCCCAGTATAACTTGAAGATAGGCGAGAGGTGCGTTGACGCACTCTGGTACGACAAGCTCCTGGGCCAGAATTTCAAGGACGGGATAGAGTCCTACCGTGACTGGGATCCCCCCGAGGTGCTCAGGACCGGCGGGTCCTTCGAGGCCAGCGGCTGGGTGCCTGTGGATGCCCGGTACATGAGCGAGCGTGAAAGACGTATAAAGTGGGCAGAACTGGAAGTAACCGGAAGTTCACCGCCGGTGGCCAGCGCTGACTTAAATGGTCTTAGCCTGGCCACCGCGGCGGAGTACTGTTTCAAGATCAACGCGATCTACTCTGGCGGTGAGCAGATAGCGGGAGGCCAGGACATCTACCATGACTGGAGCCTTCTGCCCGGCAAGATAGGCGCTATCGATGCCAAATACTACGATGATGGTTGGCAGGATAACACCAATAACTTCTACATAACGCTCGTGACGCTGGAGAGAGGCGGCACCGCCCACTTCGTCACCTTGAGACAGGGCGCGATATACGATTCGGGGTCTTTCGACTGGGCTGACGGCCAGGGCAACCCGGGTGACGACGACAGCGGCGACAATCCCGGCGACAATCCCGGCGACGACCCCGACAATCCCGGTGACGACCCCGACAATCCCGGTGACCAGCCGGAACCTCCTGCGCCGCCGACTCCGCCGGACCCGGAGCCGCCCGCGCCGCCCGAGCCGCCTCAGCCTCCAGCACCCGAGCCGGTGATTGCGCTAAACGTAAGGATGATTGAGCCTGAGACCTTGAACCTTTCGAGCAACGGCGTTTTTACGGCATTTGTCGAACTACCCGCCGGATATGACCCGAACGACCTTGTCATCGGGTCCATCAAATGCGGTGGGGCGAGCGCAATAGATGTAAAGGTTACTGGGAAGAGCAAGTTGAACATCAAGTTCGACCGCCAGGACCTGGTCGGTGTCCCCACGGGAGACGCTGTCGTTATCACAATCACCGGGGTGTTCAGCGACGGGACACCTTTCATCGGGCACGACACGATAAAGGTTATCGACAGCGGCAAGTAGGAGACTGTTTCCCTGCTCCGTTCCTCTCAATACCTCCCCATTTTCAAAGAAATGGCCTTAGAATGTATTTACGGAGTCATTGATCGGGCATGTCGCGCAAGGGGGTAAAGATGAAGAGCGAGACCGCGTACCTGACCTTCAACACTGACAAGCACCGCGACTATATTAACATCACGGACAAGGTAGCGGATGTCGTCGCGGCCAGCGGGATAAGCGAGGGGATGGTGCTTGTTTCGGCGACGCACATCACGGCCGGTGTCTATGTCAACGACGCTGAGAGCGGCATAATCGAGGACATTGATGAGCTGCTTGGGAAGCTGGCCCCCGAGGGGGTGGATTATCACCATCACCAAACGGGGGAGAGAAACGGCGACGCCCACCTCAAAAGCCTTCTCGTACACCATCAGGTGATTGTCCCCGTGACAGGCGGCACGCTGGACCTCGGCCCCTGGCAGCAGGTCTACTATGCCGAGTTCGACGGCCAGCGCCCCAAGCGGGTGGTCATCAAGGCTATCGGCGAGTGACCCTGTTGCAGTTGCGTGAGCTGGTTGAACTGGCCGTTCTTACATTCAGGTCGGACGTCGCCGACCTGGCGCTCAGGCTTGTCGGTCGTCATGTCCGCCATGAGACCGCGGCGGCCGTTCCTGGATTCCCGGAGCTTATCCTTGACATCTGCACCGGCACGGGCTCGATACTAATCGAGTATGCCCGCCGCTTCCCCACTTCGCGCGTCATCACCGTTGACCGCGACCCGCGGGCGCTTGCCCTGGTGGCGAGAAGGCTTCGCGAGTCCGGTTCTGTGAACCTCGAGACGGTCACGGGTGAAGCAGACGACCTTCCTTTTACCGACGGCACGGTAGATATCGTAAACATCTCCTTCGGCCTGCACGAGAACGATAGGCGATCACGCGAGAGGATCCTTAAGGAGTGCTTCCGGGTTCTGAACCCGGGCGGGCGGCTCGTCGTGACGGATTACAGAGAGGCAAGAGGCAGTGTGGGCCCCGCCTTGATGCGCCTTTATCTTGCCCTGTTCGAGCCGCGCTGGGTACCGGAGATATTC
>JAENXM010000143.1 GCA_016649525.1 Actinomycetota bacterium | reverse complement strand
TCCGCGAATGGGAGGTTGCACGCGTCGGCCCTTACCAGCATAACGTTTCCGTAGTCCTCCGCACGCACTTTCTCGAGGGCCGACTCCAGCATCCCGCGATTATAATCGGCGGCCACGAAGGCCAGGTTGGGCTGGAGGCTGTACTCACCCGCCGTGAAAATGCCCGTGCCCACGGGGATGTCCAGGAAGAATCCCGGCTTGCAGTCCGCGGCTACGCTGTCGAGTAATTCGAAAAGCAGGGGGATGAACTTGGTGGTCCCCCACATGGTTCGGCAAAGGAAACGGTCGAACCCGGTTGCCCCGGTGACGATCCTCTCATAACGGCGTCCGCCGAGAAGAGAGAAAGCCCTGTCCACCGACCTCTGCCTTCCGTTGGTCTCCGCGCGGACCAGGTCCGCTATCTCGCCGTTCACCCTGTACGCGTGAAGGACATCGCCCTGGCAGCAGTAGGAATATACGCGCGGGCGGTAGCGCATCCCGCTTTCGCATCCCGGGCACTTCAGCAGCTCGGCGAGCTTCTCATGGTTCACCGGGCTCACCCCCACCCGGTCCCCGGGAGTCCTCAACATCGGTTTGGGACTGCCGCATCTTTACTGACTGATGTATGAGCACGACGGCCCAGAAAAGGGCTACCAGGCCGAGAAGCAGAGCCGGGAGTTCGCGTCTGTCAACGAATATCGCGATAAGAACACCGAATAGACCGATCATCCCAATCCCGCCCAGTAGGAAGAGGATCCTGTACAGCTTCGCTTTCCGTGGATCCAACTGTTCTTTTATCGGCTCGACCACTCTCGTCAACAGGTGCCTGCACTAAATATTACCGTCCGCGTCGGCCAATACCTTCCACCTGCCGCCTATTTCACGCCGGGAGGGCTCCCGGTTGCGCGAGTTCCCCGAGTCTGTATAATAGCGTGATGCATATATGCGAGAATCTGAGCGGGGGGGCTCCTTGATCGACTTTGCGGCTTTCTCAGGGTCTGTCGGCCAGCCGTTCGTGGACCTCTGGAACAGGATAGTGAAAATCGGCCCCGAGTGGCTGGTCGCGCTCGCGATTATAGTCGTCGCCTGGATTCTGTCGAGGCTCATCCGCAAGCTCGTACAGAAGGTCGTGGGGCGGACAAGCACAGAGGGCCATATCGACATATTGATAGCGAGGGGAGTCGAGGCGGTCATCATCGCTATCGGAGTCATCCTTGCATTGAGCGAAGTCGGCATGAGCCTGTCCGTCGCGATGGCCGCCCTGGGGCTCATGTCGGTAGGCATCGGTTTCGCGCTGAAGGATATCCTGGGCAACCTCTTAGCCGGCGTGATCCTGCTGGTGCAGCACCCTTTCACGATCGGCGACCAGGTCAGGGTCGGCGAGCAGGAGGGCACCGTGGAAAACGTACGCGTCAGGGACACACAGGTACTGACCTACGACGGTGAGAGGGTGTTCATCCCCAACCAGACCGTGTTCAACAGCCCCATTATCAACTATACGAGCACCCCGACCCTCCGGAACGACATCCGCATCGGGATCAAGTACGCGGAGGACATCGAGAAGGCGAGGCAAATAGCCGTGAAGATACTCTCCACGAGCGTGGGTACTAAAAACCAGCCCAGGCCCGTGGTCCTGGTCGAGTCGGAGGAGGAGTACGTAGCGCTCATCCTGCGTTTCTGGGTCGAATCGGACCGCAACCGGAACCTCAAGATCCGCTCGGACATCGTGGAGCGCCTGCTGGAGGCGTTCCAGGCCGACGATATCGACTTCCTGCACGAGGTCCGCGAAGGGGCCAATGTCCAGGTAAAGCCCCCCGGGGCTCCCGATGAAACGCAGGAGATGGAAGACTTCATGCAGGATTAACGGGGAGCCTTCCCTTCAGGCCTCCAGCTCGTTCAGGTAGACCTCGCGGTTCTCGCGCGCGGAACGCATCATCGCGAGCGAGAACTTCAGCACCTCTCTCCCCTTCTCACCCGTAAGGACGGGCTCGGTGTCGTTCTTGATGGAGTCGATGAAGTGGTGGGTCGAGTCGTGGAACGAGTCGCCCCAGTCGTCACGCGGCACGTCGAACTTGGTGATCTTGCCGTCCTTATAAAGGATGACCGGCGGGAGCTTCATCATGTCGGCAGTCCACTTCGTGACCCACACGACTCCCTTCTCCCCCGTGACCTCCATGCGCTCGTCTATCGTGTAGTACTTGCTCTCTATGTCCAGCTCGTTGGACATCATCAGGTCGCAGACGCCGAAGATGTCTTTGTCCCCCTTGTAGCGCCAGACCACTACCGCCGGGGCGTCGATGGCCACCCCGGGGAGCACCTCCCTCGCCCCTATCCAGGCGAAGACCTTCTCGACCTCCCCTATGAGGTCTATCGCCACCGACCACTTGTGATAGCCGTCGTCGAAGAGGCAGGGGCCTCCCCCGCACATCTCCTCCACGATCCTCCAGGCCCACGACTCGAGCGGCACCTCCCAGCCGCTCGGCTTGAAGCTGTTGCTCATCTTGTAACGGATGCCGACCGGCTCCCCGATCTCCCCCGCCCCGATGAGCTCCTTCGCCTTGAGATACGGAGGATAGAAGATGAAGTTCTCGAAGACCTTGAACTTCTTATCGGAGCGCTTCGCCGCCTCTATCATTGAATCCATCTCTTCGAGGTTGACGGCCGGCGGCTTCTGAACACTCACGTGCTTGCCCGCGGCAAGCGCTTCCACGACCATATCGTGATGCAGGTAATGGGGCGTGAGGATCTCGACGATGTCAACGCCGGGATCAGCCAGGAGATCCGTGTAGTCGAGGTAGGTCCTTGCCTCGCCGTATTCGTCCACTCGCTTCTTGGGATTTTCCTCCTCTATGTCGCAGTAGGCGACGACCTCAACGTCGTCCCTGTCGAGATAGCCGAGGATGTTCAAATCAAGGATGCGGCCGCAGCCGATGAATCCGACGCCCAGTTTAGCCACCTGGTCCTCCTTTCGCCGCTTTCAACTTGAATATAATATCAGAGGAAGGAGAGCTCCTTGAACAACGACAGCGGCTCGGACAAAAGAAACATGGTCGGGCTTCCGACCGTCAGGCAAGCGCTCCTAGCGGAGAGAGTTCCCGGTGGGATCCGATGCGGGCTCTGCCGGCAGCGCTGCGTGATAACGGAAGATGAAAAGGGCTTCTGCGGGACCCGGATGAATATCGAGGGCGAGCTCTTCACCCTCGTGTACGGCGACATAGTCTCCGCTGAGAGCCGCCCGATGGAGATCAAGCCGTTCTTCCACTTCCACCCCGGCAAGAGCACGATGACTATCTGCTCTCCCTCGTGCAACCTGCGCTGCCCTTGGTGCCAGAACAGCCCGCTTTCCCGGGCGGCCCCCCGCCCCTTGAGGTCGCGGTATGTGGGAATGGAGGAGATCATCGAAGCGGCCCGGGCAGCGGGCGACATAGGGCTTTGCGTGAGCTTCACCGAGCCGACGATGCTCTTCGAGTACTGCCTGGGACTCTTCCGCGAAGCGCGCTCGGCCCGGATGGTTAACACCTTCGTCTCAAACGGATACATGACTCCGGAGGCTCTTCACATGCTGGCGCGGGCCGGCCTGGACGCCATAAACATAGACGTCAAGGGCTCCGACGAGGTCTACCGCGAATACTGCGAAGGACGGGAGGGTGACCTCCCGGTCTGGGAGAACATAAAGGGCGCGCTGGAGCTCGGCCTTCACGTCGAGGTCGTCCACCTGGTCGTCACGGGCCTGAGCGACAACGAGGAGGCCTTCCGCGAGATCTGCCGCAAGCACCTTCAGTTCGCGGGGCCGGCCGTCCCGCTCCACGTGACCGCGTACCGCCCGGCGCATGAATACCACAAGCCCGCGACCTCTATAGGTTTCCTGGAGTACGCCTACCGGGCGGCAAAGGAAGCCGGGATCCTCTTCCCGTATATAGGGAACGTGCCCGGTCATCCCTACGAGAACACGTACTGCCCTAAGTGCGGGGAGCTGCTACTCGAACGCTCGGGCTTCAGGCTGGAACGCGATCTGACGGAAGAAGGCCGATGCAACTCTTGCGGGTACTTGCTGCCGATCGTATGGTGACCTGGACCTAAGGGTTAGATGCTCCCCAACACCATCGCGAGGCAGATCAAAGAGCCGAGCCCCATCATGAAAACGAGCGTGAAGACAAAGGCCGATCGGGGCGTCGGACGTGCGGCGAATACCCCCGCGCCGACCAGACCGACCGCTATGAAGGCTATGTCGATGTAAAGATAGACGGCGCTGAACTCACCGGTGAAGTACGCTGCCAGGCTGAGGGCGTAGGCGATGAGCAGGCAGGTGACCGTGAACGCGGCCGTTCGTCTTATCCCGTAGCGCTTCGGGAGGGTCTCTACGCGCGTCTCCATATCCTGGGGGAAGTCGCGGATATCGGTCAGCCCGCGGCCGCCGAACATGGCGAAGAAGAACATGGCCGCCAGGATCCCGAGCCCCGCCGAAAACCCGCCTGCCGCCCCTCCCATGAATACGTAGAGGGCCTGCAGGAGGCCGAGCGTGAACGCGCGTGTGAGCGGCGTCTCGAAGAAGTGAAGTGCCAGGCCGATGATTACGGCGAGTATCATCGCCCAGGGCAGCAGGGTCCACGGCGAGACGAGCGCCGCTATAACCAGGCTCGCCGCGATGAAGGCCAGGGAGAAGGCCAGACCCGGCGCAGCCGAAAGCGAGCCGTCCGAGTAGGGATTGTGGCGGGTCTCCGCCCTCGGTCCCACCATGTCAACGTCGCGGTCCGCGTACAGATCGAGCGAGAAGCCGCCGACGGCGAGGCACCAGCCGGCCAGGGTCATCCAGAGCGAACGCGCGACCCCGGCTCCTGATACGAACGCGGCGCTCCCGGCGATCACCGCCACCATTATGGTTCGGTTCAGGCGGAGCAGAAAGAAGAAGGCCGCCGGTTTTGAAAACCGGTGTTCGGCCGACGTCTGCGTCGTCGTAGTCCCGCGCTCCGCTTG
>JAENXM010000321.1 GCA_016649525.1 Actinomycetota bacterium | reverse complement strand
TTTAGACCGGGCCCTTAGCCCGGTTTCTTCTCGAGAATATTTAGACCGGGCTCTCAGCCAGGTTCACTAATCCCGGCCTGAGAGGCCGGGCTCAATATATCAAGAGTTCACGAATCCCGGCCTGAGAGGCCGGGCTTAATATATCAAGAGTTCACTAATCCCGGCCTGAGAGGCCGGGCTTAATGGCGGTTAATCTGAGAGGCCGGGCTTAATAATGCACGATTCAAGACCTGACCCCATCCTCAAATTCCGTAAAGGGGGGCGTCCTGCTGTTGATGGCTGAAGCACTCGGTAGAGAGATAGCGGTCGCCGCGGTCCGGGAAGAATACGAGGACCGTCCCCCGGTCCATCGTCGAGGCCTGGTGGCAGGCCTCGCACATGGCCGCCCCACTCGATATACCTACGAACAGCCCCTCCTCCCCGACCAGCTGGCGAGCCATCGCGAAGGCTGAGCGGTCATCGACATTGACCTTTTCATCGAGGACGGACATGTCGAAGATCGGCGGCACGAAATCGGTCAGGTTCCTGAGCCCCTGGATGCGGGAGTCCTGGAAGGGCTCCACTCCCACGACCCTCAGCTTCGGGTCCCTCTCTCGAAGGCGCCTGCTGACACCCATGAGCGTCCCGCCAGTCCCGATGCCGGCCACCAGGACGTCGAGCCCGTCGGTCTGCTCGAGGACCTCCCCGCCGGTCCCCTCGTAGTGCGCCCTGACGTTGTCCGGGTTAGCGAACTGGTTAGGCATGTAGTAACGCTCATCCTCCGCCATCACCCTGCCGAGCTCGATAGCACCGTTCATCCCCTCTTCGCCGGGCGTCAGGATGAGCTCGGCGCCGAAAGCCTTGAGTGCCTGCTGGCGCTCGACACTCATCGTCTCGGGCATGATTATCTTGATCTTGTACCCCTTCACCGAGGCGACCATCGCAAGCCCGATCCCCGTGTTGCCGCTGGTCGGCTCCAGTATTGTCATGTCCTCAGTCAGCTCTCCGCGGTCTTCCGCGCCCTCGATCATGTAAAGCGCTATGCGGTCCTTGACGGAGCTGCACGGGTTGAAGCCCTCGAGCTTGGCGAGGATCCTCACCTTAGGGTTTGGGTTTATGTTCATTATCTCGACAACGGGGGTGTTCCCTATCAGGTTCAACACCCCGTTGCGGGCGTCTTCTTTCAAGGACTCCCTCCTGCCTGTGCCGTCCCGCAATTATATAACAGGCGCGGTCGTGGACACGCTCACGTATCTGGTGCCGCCAAGCGTGAACTCCAGGCGGTAGATAGACTTCGCGACGCGGTCTATCTTTACATCATCACTGCCGCTTGCCACATCTATGTTCCCCGAGGCGGGTATATAAAGAGTGATTGCGGCGCTGCAGAACTCCGGACTCGAAAAGGCCATCCCGATACCGGCCGGCGAGCTCTCGAACCTCTTCAGCTCCGCCGCCCCCTGCGATATGTGGATGCTGGAGCCGATGACACGGGGCTCTTCTCCCACGGGCGTCAGGCGGACCACGGCCGAGCCGTGACCAGGCACTTTCTCGACCCTGACCGAATAGGCGACCTCCCCCAGATACCTGCCGGTCCAGAACTCGTGCGCGTGGTAGCGCGCGGGCTCGATCCCGAGCTCCTCGAGCGTCATCTCGATCGTGCGGGGGAACCTCGACCAGTTGACGGCCCATACCAGGATGTACGGACCGCAGACGTCCTCCAGGCGGGAAACGAGGTACCGGGGGATCTCCCTCTTCCAGAGGTCGGGGCAGACCGGCCGGGCGCTGACGGGAGGCAGCATGCTGCGGGCGAGGTCCTCCTCCTCGAGCGTGTAAAGCGACAGGTCGTCGCTAAGCATCGCGGCGCCCCCGAGGACCGCTATTCCCGAGGCCAGCGTCTGCCTCTCCACCAGGCTCAACCTGGACTTAATGCCGCGGGCGAGCATGCAGTCCGGGTCCCCCTCCCAGAGTCTCCCGTGCAGAAAGGACCGCGTGAACAGATATATGAGGGAGTTGCGCGTCCCGGGCGTGCCGCGGTCCCTTAAAAGAGGCTGGTAAACCG
>JAENXM010000219.1 GCA_016649525.1 Actinomycetota bacterium | reverse complement strand
GGTTCCATCAAACACCCCAAGTGATATCCGGCTTACGTGGTTGGACGTTTTTGTCACGGTGAAGGCGCACCTGCCGTCGTCGTCGGCCACCAGCTCGACTATCCCGCTTTGACCGTCGATGAGGCTTGCACCGGAGCGGTCTTCAAGGACCATCCTAGTGCCGCCGAGTTTCTCGCCCCCCTTTGAGTTGAGCGTCAAGATGAACTGCTCGGTCTGACCACGGATCAAGTCCGTCTTTCGCGGCTCCACCTTCACTTCCAGCCGTCCTTTTGTTACCGGCTCACTTTCACCCGACGCGAATACGGGAACGATCGTCTTTTGCCCGTCCAGCTCAACAGTAGCTTCAATCTCGGGGATCCTGCTCTTATCGGAGGACGTGTAATCGAACTCGAATATGCCCGCACTGTCAGCCTGGCCCGAAGCATTCGACGACCGGTCACCCAGCGACGGGCTTCCGGACGGGTCCAGCAACTGGACCCTCGCGCCCGCCGCCGGCGCCAGGATGCTCTCGGGTCCTGCGGTGGCAGACATCCGGCTCAGGATACCCTCCTTCTGGGTCTCAAGGTTTTCAAGCTGGGATGCCAGCATTTTGCCGTCGGGAGCAGTTCCCTTTTGAGCAATGACCTTTTGGACCTGGATCTTATTCCGGTTGTACTGCTTTGCGATGTACTCGATCTTTTCAGGTTCAAGGTTCTTCTTGCTCACGAAGTAATCGAGCTCTTTGAGCCTTTCCTGGGCAAGTCCGAGGCTCTTCTCCGCCGTTGCCACCGGGCCGCCGGTGAACGCCATCGAGATCTTTTCTCGAGCCACCTTGAAAACGTAAAGAGTCTCCCCCGGATGGCTCCCCGTGGCCAGCAGGGTAAGCCCGAAAAATATGCTTGCTCCGATGAGAACTGTCAGCATTGCGACCGCGGCTGCCCTGGCGAGCGGCGGCCACGCGGTTCGCTTTTTGCCTGAAATCCCTGTGGTGGGCTCTTTTCCCACGCCGGTTGTGGCCCGTGAACGCCAGGCGACTTTCAGCCTGAAGGCAAGACGCGGTCCAACAGGAGGTATCGACCTCAGTCCGGCGACTATGTCTCGGTATTCGTCTTCTATTCTATTGTCGTCACTGTTCTTCGTCGTATCCATGCTCGCTTCCGGCCGATCTTCCCAACCTCTCCCTCAAGTTCTTTATTCCCTTGAACTGAAGCGCCCTTACCGTGACCTCTTTCTTGTCCAGCGCCTCAGCCGTCTCAGAGACGCTCAAATCCTTCATGAACCTTAATATCAACACCTCCGTCTGCGCGGGCGGGAGTTTCAATACCTCCCTGTACAGCCAAGCCCGTTCCGCTTTCGAGGATAGTACATCTTCAATCGCCGCCTCCTCGGATACGAATCCGGGAATCTCATCTATATCGACCGATTCGCGGCTGACCCTGAAATGATCCACCACCGCGTTGTGGGCGATCCTGTAAAACCATGCCCTGACCGAGCATCCCCTCTCTTCGAACGAGGTAACACCGGCATAACCTTTGGTGAAGACGTTCATCGTCAGGTCTTCAGCGTCATGGACGTTTCCGACCCTGCGAAGCACATAGTCATATATGTCTTTGTAGCAGAGCCGGAACAACCTCCCGTAGGCTCTTTTATCACCTTCCTTTGCCCTGGCGATGAGTTGTATTAATTGATCCTCAGGGGGGGCTTTCCCCATACCCTTCCACCCTCTTAAACGAACGACCCTCTTGGTTTGTTGACGCCGTTCAATTCGCTCTGAATTATCGATATACGTCTTTTGGACATCCGGCGGGCAGATGAAGGAACGTACAAGCGGCTTCACCTCGCTTTTCAACACTTCTGTCGGCTATTATAAGTGATTACATTAGGGCGATAAGCATGCTTACTGGAACCTTGTAAGGTCAGTATAGTTGTGAGCGACGATGGTCGAAAGCGGCGAGATGAAAAAGGGTCTTCCTCTAAACGTCTTTACAGTCCTTCTGGTGCTGGTGCTTTTCGCGGGCATCGTACTCCTGATGGGCGAGGGCGTATCCTCTCTCAAAGGTAGGTCGGGTGCCAGTCCCTTCACAGAAGAAGGAGCCCGTCTCATGGAAGATATCGAGGCGCTTACAGAGTGCACCCGCGTGATAAACAATATCCTGCCCTGCGCTGGCAGCCGCTCCTATGATTTCCTGTCCGACATAGACGGTGACGGCCGAACCGGACTGTACGGCATCCCCGGAGGCCAGGAAGGCCTCGAGAGAGTGGTCATCTACAGGTCCAGTGAGAAGAGCAGGGAGCTGAGAGTCGATGTCTATGCCGGTCCGGGTCAGAGGCCGCGCTCCACGGTTCTGACCAGGGACCTCGACTCGAACGACCCTCATGCTTTCGGGGTAGACTGCACGTACGGGTCACCCGCGAAAAACGGCGAACCAACCGGTCAAGAGAGCCGGCTACACGAGTCTCTTGTGCGCATAAGCGTCTCACTGACACTGGGGCCGCACAAGGGCGAAGCAACCGGGGGTCAGAGCTTCAGAGAAGTGATTCGGCTCAAAGCGCTGGTGCGAGAAAATAACCGTTCCCTGAAACATAGTCAGATATCTCAGCCGACCAGTTTCAGTTGACGCTTCGCGGGGGTCTGCCTGCTCGATTGAGCCGGTCTTACGTCCCCTCCACGTCCGTTTAGGGTCTCCGGGGGACTCCCGGCGACCTTCGAAAGGTTTACCGCGGCGTTCAGGTCGCGGTCTGCCACGTGCCCGCACGTCAAGCATCTGAAGACGCGTTCCGAGAGTTCGAGTGAGGGCTTTACCGCCCCGCATGCGCTGCAGGTCCTGGAGCTCGGGAAGAAGGGGTCGGCCATGACCATTTCTATCCCGTACCATGCGCACTTGTACTCGAGTTGCCTTCGGAACTCACGCATGGAAGCGTCAGCCACGGCTCGGGCCAGGCAATGGTTCTTCATCATGCCCGAGACGTTCAGGTCCTCCACGCCGATTACGCACGGCCTCTGTGAATGCGGCTTGGCTTTCGCCACGACACGTGAGGTCGCCTGGTGGATGGCGTCGGAGCGGACACATGAAATGCGGTAGTGCAGTCGCGTGATCTTCTTTCTTGTCGCCTCCCGTCTGCCCGAGCCCTTCTCCTGGCGCGAGAGCTTCTTCTGGAGACGTCGGAGCTTCCCCTTACTCCTCTTCAGAGCGCGCGGGTTTTCGAATACCTCTCCGTTGGAGCATACCGCGAGATTCTCGACACCGAGGTCCACTCCCAGCGGTGGCTCCTCTCCGCGCTCGGGGCAGTGGAGCTCCTCCTCCACCTGGAGTGAGACAAACCAACGGCCCGCCCTCTCGGAGACGCATGCCGAGAGGACATGAACCGCCTCGCTCTCGGCCGGCAGGTAATCGCTCTCCTTGAGCCTGATCCAGCCCAGGCGGGGGAGCTTCACGCGGGAGCCCTCGACGTGAATGGAGCCGGT